>JAWWOY010000315.1:0-11641 GCA_033851195.1 Kribbellaceae bacterium
CGATCCGGACCAGGTGCTGAGCGAATTTCTGCAGAGCACCTATCAGGCGACCGCCGAGTTGGGCGGCTGGGACCGGGCGGCGTTGGAGGCCGACCCATACCTCTGGGACCACCGCTAACAGCAGATACATAGCGTGGTTGGCGCAGCGCTTGGGAAGGCGGCTCGGCGTTCCTGCTCGGTGCGTTGGGGCTTGGCCTGGGCCCGCTCACCGGACCTCGGTTCCGGCAGGAGCAGCCAACTGGTGCTCTACGGCCACGGCCTGATCCACGCGCCCTGACCGTCGCGGGCGCGAACGATCTGGTCGCTCGGCTCCCGCAAGGGCTCGAGACGCAACTCGGCCGGATCCACGGAGGAAGCGAGCTCTCGCACGGGCAGTGGCAGCGTCTCGCACTGGCCCGATCGGCGATGCGGCAGGACGCGTTACTGGTGATCCTCGATGAACCGACAGCGGCGCTCGATCCACAGGCCGAGCATGACTTGTACCGTCGCTACGTCGAGTTGGCCAGCGGAGAGCGCGGGCGGATCACCGTGCTCGTCTCGCACAGATTCTCGACTGTGCGGGTGGCTGACCTGATCGTCGTGCTGGCGGACGGCGGAATCATCGAGCGCGGCACCCACGAGGAACTCCTGGCCGCTGAAGGAATGTACGCACGGATGTACCGAGCACAGGCTGCTGCCTACGCCTGAGTTGGCCGGCTGATCAGATCCATGAGCGTCATCGGCCTGAACATCGACCCACCGTGGGCACAGAGCCAACGCTCGGTGATCCGCAGCCTTCTCGAACGCCTCCGCGTTCTCTGTGGGCAGGACTCCCCGGTGCCCTGGTTCGGGCATCCTCGTTCGGATGGGATCCGGATCGGCTCGAGCAGTCGTCCGATAGCCCCGTGATGGGGAACAATCGAGGTCCCCGGAGAAGCTGCGGGCTTGTCGTTGTCCCCGGTATCGCTAGTCTCCGACGCCGAGCCAGTCGCGAACCTAGGAGGTGGACGTGGACGGAGTCGCGATCGTCGTATTGATCGTCATGCTGCTGGGCGCGGCCGGGATCATCTGGGGCGTCGTCGCGTTCGTGCGCCGACAGCAGTACATCAAATCGCTGCGGGACCGTGGCTGGACGTTCGTGAACAGCCCGACGTTCGACGCAGTGGCAAGGCTCGGCAACCCGCCGTTCGGGATCGGCTTCCACCGCCGGCCCGACGACCAGATCATTGGCCTGACCAGCTCCGGAAGGTCGTTCCAGGTGATCGAGTACAGCTCCGAGCACTGGTCGGGCTGGGTCGGGATGGTCACTCTCACCCGCCGGCTCCCCGAGCTGTGGATCACCGGCGGTCAGACCCAGCCGCGGTTCGGCGTGGCGGCGACCGGGGTGCCGTCGCCGGCGCAGCTCGGCCCGGGCTGGCAGGTCGGCGCGCTTGACCCGGCGTTTGCCGCGGAGGTGCTGACCCCGCAGCTGTGCGAGCGGCTGAACGCGATGGCCGCGGGCCAGCCTGGTGTGAACCTCAGCATCGACGGCGACCAGTTGGTGGTGTTGGACCCGCCGCGCAAGGAGGTCGATCTTCTTGGCCCCTGGTTGGAGCAGTTCGCCACCGTCGCCGCGGCGATCGACGCCGCGCCGCTGGACCGCTGGGCCGTGCCGGCGCTGCCACCGCGGTTGACCTTCTACCACCACCCGGACTGGTACTGGATCGGCGTCGACGACAGCCTGCTGCAGACCACCCCGGTGACTCGGTCCGGCCACGATCACCGCACCAGTGAGGTGATCCGGGGCCGTGACGGTGACGGCCCGCCGTTCGTCGCCTTCACGCACGATTGGAAGACCACCCGCACCGAGACCTACACCGACAGTGAGGGCCGGACCCAGACCCGGACCGTGGTCGAGAATCACAGCGAGCCGATCCTCGGGTTCCAGTTGCCGGCCTGGATGCCATGGCTGCAGGTCGGCCGACGCGGGTTCGGCCGCGGGATCAGCTTCGAGAGCGCGGCCTTCAACGACCAGTTCGCGGTGAGTGCGCAGGACACCAAGTTCGCGTACGACGTAATCCATCCGCGGCAGATGGAGTACCTGATGGCGAACCCACCGGCGTCATTCAAGATCGTCGACGACTGGGCCTGGTTCTCACCGGGCGTGCACAGCCAGCCGGTGATCGCGCACAGTTCGGTGTTCCTTCGTGGCTTCCTGGCTCGGATCCCGCGCTTCGTCTGGCGCAACCTCGGCCTACCGGACACGCCGTACCCGCGACTCGATACACCTCCGGAGCCTGCCGATGCCACTCGGGGCGCCGGAGACAACCAATAAAGTTGCTGATAGCAACCACATCACCCGAGGTACTTGGCGTGGAGTCGACCTGCTCCGGGCACCGTCGTGAACCTCGGACGCCGGCATCACTTGGCCCTATCACCCTTAAGTAAGGGTGATAGAGGCCGATTCGCCGATGATGGTGATGGACTTCCTCGGTCGTGTTAGCGCTACGTAGACGTTGTTGACGTCGGTGATCGCGTTGAGGTTGGCGAGGATGACCTGGTCGAACTCAAGCCCCTTCACCAGGTAGGCGCGCGAGACGACAGGTCTCGATTGTGTGCGTCCCTGATGGCGAATGCGGTCGCGTGCTCGTGCGGGTTCTGCGGTCAGGACTACGGGGTCGTTGCCCGCCGCAACTGCACCGCGGAGTGCGCTCCGGATGTCGTCCCACGCTTCGTGGGAGTGGAGTCGGAGCGATTTGGGAATAGCGGAGGCTGTGCCCCCACCTGGGTCCGGAGATCGTGCTCGTTGGCCGCGACCGCTCACGTCGGGCGGGACCAACTCACGGCTTCTCGAGTGTGGACGATGCTGTCTCTGGTGAACGTGGGCTGATGAGCCGTTGCCGGAGGCCGGTTGCGCGGAGCGCTCGGCGACTCAGAGCCAGGCGTACGGCGGTCTCGGTGCCGACGACTCGCACTCGGTCTTGGGCGCGGGTGACGGCTGTGTAGAAGAGTTCGCGGGTGAGCAGGCGGGATTCCTCGCCTGGCATCAGGACGGTGACTTCGGCGGCCTGGCTGCCCTGGGCTTTGTGGATGGTCATCGCGTGCAGCGTTTCGATGTTGCCGAGTCTGCTTGGCGCGAAGTCGAGGCGGCCGCGGGAACTGTCGATGCAGACTCGCAGGGAGCCGTCGGGGCGTCGGATTGTCACCCCCACGTCTCCGTTGTAGATGCCGAGGGCGTAGTCATTGGCGGTCACCAGCACCGGTCGGCCGACGTACCAGGTGTCCCAGAGCGGGTCCTCGGTTTCTTCGGTGATCCATCGCTCGATGGTTCGGTTCCAGTGGTCGACGCCCCATCGCCCTTCGCGGTGCGCGCAGAGTAGGCGGTGCCGGTCGAGTGCGGCCAGTGCAGCGTCGGGGTCGCCGGCTTCGGCGGCTGTCCGGATCCTGAGCACGTCGGGAAGTAGCGCGGACCGCAGGGTTTCGCGGGGGTCGTCGTCCTCGACGAAGTGCACCCGATCGCCGCCGCTGCGCAGTACGGCGAGGACGTCTTCGGTGCGGTCTTCCCGTACAGCCAGTGCCAGGTCGCCGATCTCGCTTCCGAAGCGGTGGGAGGTGCGTAGCTCGGCTCCTTCGATGTGCCCGCCGGCGACCAGTCCGTCGACGAGGTCGGCGAGTACCGCGCCTGCCTCGATGGAGGCCAGTTGGTCGGGGTCGCCGACCAGTACCAGTCGGGCCTCGGGTCGCACCGCCTCCAGCAATCGCGCCATCATCGTCAGCGAAACCATCGAGGTCTCGTCGACGACGATGATGTCGTGCGGCAGTCGGTTCTCTCGGTCGTGGCGGAACCGGCTGGACGAGTCGGGGCGCCTGCCGAGCAGCATGTGCAGCGTTCGGGCGTGGAAGTCGCCTAGCCTCTCGGTGTCCTGTGCGGAGAGGCGGTCGGACATCTCGCGCCTTACCGCCTCTTCGAGCCGGGCTGCAGCCTTGCCGGTCGGCGCGGTCAGTGCGATCCACGGGCGGCGGTGCCCGGCGATCTCCGCCTGCTCCGCGAGCAGAGCCAGCAGCCCGGCGACGGTGGTGGTTTTGCCGGTGCCCGGGCCGCCCGTTAGAACCGTCGTCAATTGCCGGGCCGCTGTCTCTGCGGCAGCCCGCTGTTCGATGTACGAAGTACCAGGAAAGAGCCTGTCGAGGCCGGCCAGCAGCGCCGCTTCGTCGGCGATAACCGGTGCCGACCCGCCGGCCCGGTTGCGAAGGTCCTGCTCGACCTGTTCCTCTTCTCGCCAGTAGCGATCGAAGTACAGACGAGTGCCCTCGAGGTGTAGTGGGCGCGGGACAGCGAGCAGGGGACTGGCCGCGAGTGCCGAGAGCCATTCATCCAGGACGGGCCAGGCCAGATCGGCGCCGTCGGCGCCGACTTCGTTGCGTACCTCAGCGAGGTCGAGGCAGATCGATCCGGCTCGTACGGCTCGCGCCACCAGCGCACAGGCGAGTGCCACCGACTCGTTGGTTTCGTTCAGCATGGTCGTGAGCCGGGACGCGACGTGTACGTCGGCGGCCAGGATCACGCCGGCCCTGTTGAAATCGCGCAAGATCCCGGTGGCGGCGAGCGCCAGTGTCGAGTCGAACTCGTCGACGGTCGTGGTCATGCTGCCCTCCCATCGAGCAGGTCGGACAGCGACAGTACGAGCGCTGCCGGCATCGGCCAGCTGAACACCCCTGCCGGGTGTCCATCCACGAGGGGCGTCTCCGGGCCGCACATGCCGCGCAGGTAGAGGTAGATCACCCCACCGAGATGTGTTTCGGGGTCGTACGCCGGCAGCCGCCAGCGGAGGTACCGGTGCAGCACGACCGAGTAGAGCAGTGCCTGCAATGGATAGTCGGAGTGCAGCATCGCGGCGCCCAGTTGATCCCGGCCGTACTCCGCGGAGGTAGCAGGCTGCTCCGGGTCGCCGAGCCGGTTGGTCTTGTAGTCGACCACTACGAACCGGTGGCTCTCCCCGTGGGGGACACGCAGTACGACGTCGATCGATCCTGAGAGGTAGCCACGCAAGCTCTGTCGGCCAAGCAGCGGCTGTTCGAGGCGGTCGGCATACGCGAGGAGTGGGTCGTCGGCTGACAAATGAGTGCGCAGCAGCGGGGCCAACTGGGCCAGCCGTACGTCGGCAGCCACCGCATGATCGCCTCCGGACAACGGGATCTCGAAGTCGAGTTCGCGGAGCCGGTCGGCGCGGCCGAGATCGCCGAGGGTCAGGCCTGGAACGAGCGGGCCGAGTGGCGTGGTGTGCAGCGGCAGCATCGCCGTGGCCAGGGCATCGGGTGTTACGTCGACCCGCCAGAACCGCAACTGGTCGCGGACCCGTCCGGCCAGCTCAGTGTGCAGATCGGGTGCATGCGGGTCGGCGTCCTCGAGTACGGCATGCACCAACGACCCGAACGTGGCCCCGGCGGGCAGCCCCTCCATCGGAGACGGCAGCGCATCGGACGCCGCGGCTTCGGGTGACGGCACCGGATCCACAGACTCGTCCTCTAGCTGGCTCTCCTCGTGTTCGCTGACTACACCGCCTACTTGCTCGTTGGCCGCACGGATCAGCCCGGAGTACGACGTACGGCGCCAGGCGAGGTCGACCTCGCGGGAGAAGCGCCCGACCGTAAGGCCGCCGGGCAACTCGTCGCGTACGGGTTCGCTGTGCTCGGCGATCACCGACTCCTCGACGACCGCGCCGCCGGCCTGCTGCCAGCGTCGCAGCCAGATCAGTACCTCGTCGTCGGACGATGCCCTTTCCAGGCTGTCAGGCACGACTGATTCGCCCTGCTTGCGACCACGCAGCAACCGAGAGATTCCTCCGTTGACCTCGTCCCAGGACGGCGCCCACCAGGCCACGACCTGTGACTGGGCGCGGGTCAGCGCGACGTAGGTGAGCCGGATGTCGTCACCGGCGACCTCGGCTCGCCAGCGCTTCTCGTTCGCCTTGTATCCGACGCGGTTCTTGCCGCCGATGTCGAGGCTTCGTACGCCGTTCTCGTGGAACAGAAGCAGTTCGTCGTCGTCGTGGATGTGTCGGTTGAAGCCGAACGGGAGGTAGACGACCGGGTACTGCAAGCCCTTGCTCACCCACACCGTCATGATCTGTACCGCCGCGGCGTCGCTATCGAGCCGGCGGGTTCGCTCCGCCGTACGGCCCTTGCCGGCGCACTCCTCGCGCAGCCAGTCGAGCAGCGCGGGGAGCCCGTACCCCTCGCGGTGCGCGGTCTCGTGCAGCAGTTCCGCGAGATGCGCGAGGTCGGTCATGTCGCGTTCGCCGCCGCGCCAGGCAAGTACGCGTTCCGCCATCCCGTGGACTTGAGCGGCCTCGAAAACGGCGGCCACGCCACGGGTCCGTAGGTGGTCGGCCCACGCTCGCAGGGTTTGCCCGATCCGGTCGGTGAGGTCCTCGCCGCCGGCGTGCAGACTGACCGCGGTCTCCCCGAAGAACATCGTCGTCGCCGCGGCCCGAACCAGGCCGGACCGGTGCGGCTGCTCGAACGCCTCGAGCAGGCACAGCCAGTCCTGGGCTGCCCGCGACGAGAAGATGTCGAGATCGCCGGAGTAGACAGCGGGGATCCCGGCCTTGGCCAGTGCCTCCCGGCAGGCTCGCGCGTCCTTGTGTGCCTCGACGATCACCGCAACGTCGCCGGCCCCCAGCGGCCGTTCGTCGTACGTCGCGTTGGCGGCGAGGAGCCGACCGATGTCGGCGGCGAGGTCGCGGGCGATGTGATCGCGAAGGTCGTCCATGGCGATGTTCTTGCGCGTGGCCGCGCCGAACTGATCCCGTCGTGCGACCCGGAGTCGGAATGGCGCGTCGGACGGCGCTCCGGCGAGTCGGCTGCCCTGCTGATGGGCATCGACTTTGTGGACGACGATGTCCTCGTGGCCGAGCCGGGCGCCGCCGAGCACCACCTGGAGGCAGTCGACGAGCGGCTGGTCGCTGCGCCGGTTGGTGCCGAGGGTGCGCCTCTGACTGGCGGTTGCGGCAGCCGCGAGGTACGTCGCGATGTCGCCACCGCGGAAGGCGTAGATGGCCTGCTTGGGGTCGCCGATCAGCACCAATGTGCTGTGGCCGTTGAAGGCGGCGTTGATCACCTCCCACTGCACCGGATCGGTGTCTTGGAACTCGTCGACCATCACCACCGACCAGCGGCGCTGCATCCGCCGCCGGGCCAGGGCGTGGGGATCCTCCAGCGCGGTGGCCAGCCGGGTGAGCAGGTCGTCGTAGCCGAGAATACCGAGGCGGCGTTTGCGGCGCTCCATCTCGGCCAGGACGGCTTTCGCGAACTCGACGCGGACGCCCTCCGGTGAGGCCTCCGCGTACTTCTCGGGCACCAGCCGGGTATGTGGGTTGCCAACGACCTTGAGAGCGAGCTCGAGCGCTGTGGAGCGCGTGATGGGCGGTTGCTCCGCGGACCTTCCGAAGAGATTGAGGTAAAGGTCGTCGACCACCTCGGCGACGAGATCGCTCAGGTCGTCCACCAAGGTGACGCCGGCGTCGGTGTCACCGGCGACGCCGAGGGAACGCAGTACGAGTTGGCAGAACTGGTGCGTCGTGGCGATGGTGGCGGCATCGAAGTTGGCCAGCGCGTCGCGAAGGCGACTGTGTCGTACTGCGACGTCGGCGGCGCTGCCGATGACGAGGTGGCCGAGAAGGCCTGGGTCATCGCGCCATCGGTCGGGGTCGGCCAGGGCCCCTTCGGCTTCCAGCAGTTGTGAGCGCACGCGTTCGCGGAGCTCCTGGCTGGCCGCGCGACCGAAGGTGATCAGAAGCATCTGGTCGAGCCGGGCGGCGCCCTCTGCGACGTAGCGGGTGACCAGCCCGGCGAGGGCGTAAGTCTTGCCAGTGCCGGCACTCGCCTCCAGCACGGTGGTGCCCGTCGGCAGTGGACCGAGAAGGTCGAAAGGTTCCATCACCGCGCCCCTTGCTCGAAGCGCAGCATCGGCTCCCAGACCCGGGCTGCGTAGGCGCCGAGCCGGGTCGGCTCGCCCGGCCGTTCCTCATCGGGACGTGTCGCCTCCAGGAGAACCTTGAGTGGTGCGTTGGGGCCCCAGACGCGGACGTGCGCGTGGTCGGAATTCTCGCCGTCATAGTTCGCCGGGCGCCACCGACGCCCGGCAGCGATCATCGGGTCGTCGTTGGTCCGGCGCGCCTGGCACCATGCGAAGGAGGTCTTGAGCGGCAGCGGCAGCGGCTCCTGACGACCGGCGTCGTAGACCGAGACCAGATCGGCGAGCAGCGCGCGGGCGTCCGGCCCGACCGGACCGAACAGCCGGGTCGCGGGGGTGTTGCCGCTCCTCGGGCGGCCGATGGCCAAACCCGTCCAATTGTGGTCGTCGTCGTTGGCGGACAGCGCGAGCAGCTGAACCCACGCCGTCAACAGTTGCTTGGCGTCAAGTCGGGAGTAGCTCACCGAAACCAGCCGGTAGGCGTAGACGCCTGGAACTGTGCCGGTGAGACGCCGGCCACCGCCGAGGTCGACGTCCACATCGAAAGCCTGTGGGCTCACCTGCCGATGAGGGTGCGCACTGATCGCGAGGCTCCGTGCGATGTCACGAATCTCGGTCGCGGTCCGCCAGCCCAGCCTCCCCGGTGGGAGAACGCCCCGTCGCCACTCTGCTTGGAGGGCCGCGTCGGGATGGATGCCTGCCAGCATGTCGCGGAGCATCCGGTCGCCGACCGACCACTTCTCGAGATTGTCGATCTCCACGGGCATTACGTCCGAGACGCCGTCGACCTCCCATGGCAGGGTCAGGTCGAGCGCTCGGAAGAACCCTTTCACTGGATCACGGAAGAAGGCCAGCAGGTCCGCCAGCGCGACATCGTCGCCCCCGGGTAGTTCCAGCGGCTCTGCCAGGAACTCCGGGCGTGGTGGCCGCGATCCCGCCGCGGCCCGCGCTGCGACCAGGGCGGTCGGGTCAAACGTGAAGGGTCCCGGGGTGCCGAGGCGACCAGCCTCGAGGTTCTTGCGGTCGAAGGGCTGGAGTGGGTGCTTGATCACGACAGCCTGCCGAACCTCCGTCTCGGTGGTGCGGTCAAGGACATCGAGGAGCTCGCCGAGTGGTACGGCGGGTGGCCGCGGCTGGCCGGAGTACTCGTTGGCGCCGGTGTAGGTGATCACCAGCGACTCGGTAGTGGCGAGGATCGCGTCGAGCATGAGTTGGCGGTCTTCGCTGCGAACGTCGCGCTCACCGGTGACCGGAGACCTGGCCAGTACGTCGTCACCGTCAGCGAGGCCGAACCGCGGGAACACGCCGTCGTCTAGCCCCAGCAGGCAGACCACCCGGTGCGGCACCGAGCGCATCGGCACCATCGTGCAGACGGTCAACGTGCCGGTCCGGAAGTTCGCGCGGGTCGGCCGCCCGGCCAGATGAGCCGACAACAGTGCTCGGACGTCGGGCAACCTCAGCGAGGTGGCAGCGAGCGGGCCGGCGTCAGCGGCGACCTCGGCGAACTCACGGTGGACCTGGCCGACCTGCCAGCTGTCGTCGCGACCGACTCGGGTCAGCCGGTCGATCCCGCCACGGAGTGAGTCGAGCCACTCCGCGAGCGGGTGCGTGCCGTCGAGTCGATCGGTTGCCGCCCGCAACCGATCGACGTACTCCGCGAACCGGCCGGCCAGCTCGATGCGGGTGCTGCCCACATCGTCGAGTGGCAGCGTTGTGTCGATCCAGGAGTGCGCGTCGGCAGACATCGTCACGCCGGCGAGTACCCGGTCAAGGCCGAAGCGCCAGGTGTTCTGCGGATAGTCGGCCAGGCCGAACGGATCGCGGTGGTTTTGGTCGAACGCCCACCGGACCCCCGATTCACGGACCCATGCGGTGACAGTGTCGAGGTCATCGTCGGTGAACCGGAAGCGGCGGCGTACCGGCTCGGTTTGTGCAAGGTCGAGTACCTGGCTGGCAGTGGCTCGGCTGCCGGCGAGCTCGAGCAGTTGGGATGCGACCCCGAGGAGCGGATTGGTCTGGGTGAGTGATCGGTCGGCTAGCTGCACCCGCAACCGGTGCGCCGGGTGGCCGCCACTGTGGAGGTCTCCGAGGCCGAAGCGGGCGCTGATCAACGGAGCGTAGGTCTCGATGTCGGGGCACATGACGAGAATGTCGCGGGGTTCCAGCGTCGGGTCAGCCTGGAGCATCCCCAGCAGAACCTCGCGCAGTACGTCGACCTGCCGGGCGGTGCCGTGGCAGGCGTGCACCTGCACGCTGCGGTCGTCGGCGGCGAGTTGGCGGCCCTCGGAGGCGACGGTGTTGCCTCGCAGGTCCTGCTGCAGCCAGCCGAGAAGTGTGTCGGGTGCCAGTGGCGGAGGAATGTGGCGATCAACAATCGGCGCCGTGGCGAGGGCCAACTGCAGCTCGCGACTGTCCCGCCCGAGTGTGGCCAGCAGGGGGTGGTCGGCCTCTTGATGGCTCATGTCGGCGGCTCGGTCGCCTGCCGTGACGACCACCGCGTTCAGGCGTTCCCAGAGCGCGCCGCTCGGGTGGGGGAGCCAGAGGTGTACGTCGCGGTGCTCGGCTAGGGCGGAGAGGAGTGCGATCTCCGTAAGCGGCAATCGAGTGTGTCCGAACAGTGAGAGGCGGGCCGGCAGGTCGAGAGACTCCGGCTGATCGCGAAGCTGGGCGAGAGTGTCAGCGTGGCGAGTGTTCGGAGGCGGTGCGTCGATTCGGTCGACTAGTCGCCGCCAGAGTTCCGGTTGCCAGGCCAGGTCGTCGTTGATGGCGTCCCCGCGGCCGTCGGTGTCGCGACCTTCGCCCCAGTCCGCGAGGATGGCTGGCCGCTGTACGGCGTACGCCGCGAAGAGCCGTGCGAGCCGCGCTGCGACGGCGTACCGGCGCCCCCGGCGAAGCTCTGCCTCGGCGCCGGCGTCGAAATGGCCGAGGTGCCGGGCGACAGGCTCGCACCAAACTTCGTCGAGAGAGTCGTCGAGCACGGCCAGCAGCGGCCAAGCCATCGCGTCCGCGGCCCATGGGTCGTCGTCGGTGAGACCCAACACCTCGGACACCAGCGACCGCGGTGTCGTGAACCGGACCCCGGCGCAAACTCCGTCGCCCTGCCCCGCGGCCGCACCCAGTCGGTGTGCGAGCCGCTGGGACAGCCAGCGCTCCACGCCTTTGGCAGGCACCACCACGAGTTCCTCGGCGAACGGGTCGGCGAGGGGCACAGCGAGTAGGTGCCCGAGTCCGTCGGCGAGCACATCCGTGCGCTCGGCGCGGTGCAAATGCAGGGTCACCGAGGCAGCATGCCACGCGCCGCCGACAACCTCCTGATCGGCTGCCTGCTTCTGGTTCAGGCTTTGGCGAGTTGGGACACGATGGAGTCGATGTTGTTGATCAGTGACAGGTGCCCTTCGCCGGGGACCAGTTGAGTGGTGGCGCCGGGGACGTGTTCGCCGAGCCAGCGCCCGTGGCCGCGCGGGACCATCCGGTCCTGGTCGCCCTGCCAGATGGAGACGGGGACCCGGATGCTCGCCACGTCGATGCCCCAGTCGGTGAGGAACGCGAGGTCGTCGTCGCGCCAACCGTCGTACCCGCGGGAGACGGCGGCCCGACAGGACGCGGCCAGGTAATCGGCGAGGCCGCCGCGCAGAGCATCCTGATCGACCGCGGAGAGCAGATCGCCGAAGGCGGCGATGATGTCGTCGGGCTGGACGTCCTTGAGCC
>JAWWOY010000320.1:0-3066 GCA_033851195.1 Kribbellaceae bacterium
GAGCTTGCCCCACTTTTGCAGGCAGCGAAGGAGGCTGCCGAGGCTGCGGCCGGCCAGCAGTTGGTCCGGGACGAGCGGCTGAAGAACCTCGAGGCGACCCGCCGTGACCACGATCGCGTCTTGGACGACCTCAGCGGCCGGCGCCTGACTCTGATCGAGGAGCAGACCGGCCTCGACCTCACCACCCGGACGACTGCTTGGGGCGACTCGGCTGCAGCCGCCGAGGCGTTCCTGGTCGAACTACCGGACGATGCCCAGCGCCGTACCACTGCGGACTGGAATCACCAGGCCTGCACCCACCTGGATGACGTCGTACGCCGCTGCTTCCCGAACGCTCGGTCCCGGGAAGAAATCCCGTCGGAGCTCTGGGAGATCCTCAACGGCCCGGAGGGCTGGGCCAGTGGCACGCTCGGCGCCCGCGTCGGCCTCGTGCCGGCGCTGCAGCGCACTCTGAGCAGCCACCTCGCCCAGCACGAGAGGTTCGACAGCCTCCAGCAGCAGCAGATCGCCAGCCAGCGAGCTGAGCGCAACGCCGCACTGGAGCGTGCCCGCGAAGGTCTGGACGAGGCCGAGAGCACCGCCCGGGCCCACCGCGCGTCCCTTGCCGACGGCATCAAGTCCCGGCTGCGGCTGGTGTCGACCGAGTTCGACCGCCTGGACCAGCAGTACGGCGGGTACGGGGCGAAGCTGGAGTATCCCGAGCCTGACCCGCCGGCGGAGCCGGACAAGCCGTGGCGCTGGACCGTGACGCCCAAGTGGCGCCGGTCGGAGGGCGGCCCGTTCTCGGCGTTCAACGTGAAGGGCAACACCGCGCAGATGGACGAGAAGGCGGTCAAGCTCGTCTGTGCCGCGGCGCTGGCGGGTGGCAGCGACCGGCCACTGCTGCTGATCCTGGACGAGCTGGGCCGGAACCTCGGCAGCCAGCACAGGCGAGAGGCCGTGGCGTTGTTCGAGCAGATCGGCCGCGACCGGAACATCACGGTCATCGGTGCGCTGCAGGACGACATGGAGCGGTACGCGCTGTCGGCGTCGCGGCTGTACGTGAAGCTGCGGCGGAGCTCCGACACGATGGCCTACAACCAAGCGCCCGTGGTGAAGGGCAACGAGGAGAACAGCGCCCGGGTGGAACTGCTCCGCGACTGGCTCGACTCCTACCGCGGCCCGACGCCGACTCTCGACCTGGTGGAACCGACCCTCGACGTTGAGTCGGTCTGATGTGACACACGAGGCCACTGGCCAGCTCCTCGACCGCTTCCTCGGTGCCGTCCGTCCGGTCGTACCGGTCCTGTCAGTGTGGGCACATGGGTCTCTTGCCGGAGGTGACTACCAGCCCGGCCGCAGCGACCTCGACCTGATCGCCGTCATCGAACGACCAAGCACGACAGTCGGAGAAGACCAGATCGGTGAGATCCACGAGCGCCTGGTCGAGACCACCCCGCTCGCGTCGAAGCTGCACTGCAGCTACATGGCAGCTCCGGAATTGGAGGATCCCTCCCGCTCGCACCCCACGTGGGCTCAAGACGAACTCATGCATCGACCGGTCACCCCGGTGACCAGACGCGAACTCCACGACTTCGGACTCGTCCTATACGGCCATCCACCAGCGGCCCTGCTGCCGGCCGTGACCGACGAGCAGGTCGCGAACTTCGTCGTCAAGGACCTGGTGAACTTCTGGCGACCTGCCTTAGACCACCCGGAGTGGTGGCTTCGAGACATCTGGGTAGACCTCGGCCTGCTGACCCTCGCCCGGGCACTGGTCACGTTGCGGACCGGCAGACTGATCACCAAGGCCGAAGCTCTCGATCACCAACCAGGGCGCTCCCGCGGAGGTCGTGGACGACATCAGACAGCGTCGATACGGTGACCCCCGTCCAGCATCAGATCAGTGGATCCACCACCGGGCCAATCTGGCGCTCACCTTTCTCGGCCCGGCGATCGACCAGGTCGTTGCAGACTACGGCGCCGGCGGACAGCAAGGGTGAGTAACTGGCACTCGGATCCGGCAGGATGGCTTCGCGGGGTTTCGCCGGGATCCTGCCAAAGTCCGACCCCGGTGATCATCGTGCCTCGGGGCGCGTTCACACTGCTGTGATGACGTGTCAGCAGTTCGGGAGCCCTGCGCAGATGAACTGTTCACTCCGTGTAGGCGGAGCTATGGCCAACCCCTCACTGAGCGGCGTACCGTCCGGGACACGGGTCCAGCCAACTGGCGAACGGAGGGCGTGAAATGGCATCTTGGCTGCTTCGCGCCCAATGGGCTCACCGCGACCAGAGCGTCGAGGAGCGTGCGCTCCGGGTCGGTCGCACCTTGACTGCCGTCGCAGTGGCGTTCCCCGACGTGTACGCGTGGACTCAGGACGAACGATGGAACTATCACGCGCTCGAGGCCGACACGGCGGGGCCGCTGCACGAGATGGTCGACGCCACCACGAAGGTCCTGTCGAACGGGTCCAGTACGACGAGGCTGCACCTGCAGAGCACCGGCGAGCTGCCGTGGTTGTTCGACCTGGCGATGGGTGGCACCCTCACCACGGCCTCGGACCAGCTCACGCTGCACTGGACGGATGATGAAGCACTTGCCCAGTCAGAGCTGTTCGCGCAGGTATTGCGGGCAGTGGTGACGATCTGGGAGCCGGATTGGGCGAGCATCGCCGATACCGAGCTCGCGGCGGCGGCTGGGGTGTTCCGGCGCGGGATTCCGATGGTCGGATGGCTTACGTATGTCCGCGGCCTGGTCGCGGGAGCGCATGGGATCGACATCGAACTGACGCCGTTCGAGCACGGCACCTTGCTGCGGGCGCCGGTGACGCCGGCTGAACTGACTCCTGTGCACGTGTGTGCCGCGGCGGCGCTGGTCGGGATCGCTCCCGAAGGGATCTGACTCTTTACCAGGCCGCCACCGGCTGGGGCTTAACCTCGGCCGGCTGAGAACTACTGGCACAAATGTTAAGGGCCACCCGGTGTGGGTGGCCCTTAACAGTGTGAATGTCCGGCGACGTCCTACTCTCCCACGACCTCCCGGTCGCAGTACCATCGGCGCTGGCGGGCTTAACTTCCAGGTTCGGA
>JAWWOY010000339.1:0-2987 GCA_033851195.1 Kribbellaceae bacterium
TGAGACGATGCAGGCCCTGGCACTGGCCACGCAGCATGACGCGGCTACCGAGGCCGTCGCCGAGGAATACGCCGACGTACTCGAGGCGTGCGGGCGCCGTCCTGCCGCCCTCAGACTCCGCCTGGCACACGGCACCGCCCCCACCGAGCCACAGCAGATTGCGCGCATCGCGTGCCTGCACGTGTCGATGGGAAACGACGAGCAGGCGCGGGACGCTTTCGGCGAAGCCCTCGGGAGATACACAAGCCCCTCTCCGCTCCCCCTGGCAGCCATGCTCTACAACTGGGGGCACGCACTCCAGCACGCCGGACAACATGATGAGGCGATGACGGCATATCGAGCCGTACTCGCATATTTGCCCGCCCATTCACGGGCCCTTCGAGCCCTCACCGAATGACCACAGTGCGGATGAATCATGAGCAAGCTTCTACGATCAAGACACGGAGTAGCTCTTCGCTGTGATTGGGGCGCGACGAAGGGAGGCGTCGGGGTCAGGGCTTGGGTGTGGCCCGACCGCGACGACACCGATGTTGCGGCCGCGGCGCGCAGCCACCCGGTCCCGGAACTGCCCGACCGTGGTGGTGTCGGGCAGGATCTGCACCGATTCCACCATTGCCCAGCGGACCAGCCGGGAACCCTGCTTGGTGATCCGGCCGCGGTGGACACGGGTGTCGGACTCGTGGTGTACCGGTGTCAGCACTTGGCCAACACAGCATGCACCTCTGCCTGCAATGCGACCGCAGCCCGACCAGCTTCGCGCGATGCCGTGGCAATCCCCACAAACTGCCGTCCCGCGTACGCTTCCATCAGGGGGGCCTCCCACGGTCAGGTCCGGATCGTTCTTCGCCACAGCCAGTGGGGGCATCGGATGGAGCACCCCGGCAGCGGTGGGAGTCGCGCTCGGCGACCGGGACAGCGGCGTCGAACGGCCAGTCGTCGGCTTGATCGGCGACGGCTCCTTCCAGTACTCCGTGCAGGCCATCTGGACGGCGGCCCAGCACAACCTCCCGATCGTGTACGTGGTCATGCGCAACCGCGAGTACTCCATCCTCAAGTCGTTCGCGGTACTCGAGGAGACGCCGGGCGTTCCGGGACTCGACCTGCCAGGGCTCGACATCGCCTCCGTGGCTCGCGGGTTCGGATGCCGTGCGGTCGACGTGGAGACCGAGGACCTGGAGCGGGAGTTCAAGGCGGCCCTGTCCGCCGACACCACCACGGTCATCGTGGTCCCCACACAGCCCCAGAAAGCCATGCTGTAGGGCATGAGCCCGCACGATCCGACGGACGCAGCGGCTTCCAGCTGGATCCGCCAGTGACGGCATCACCAATGCATTTCAGGCGGGGCGGGTGCGAAGTAGCGTTGAGCCGAGGTATTGAACGGCGCGCAGCGCGACTTCCAGATCGGTGTGCCCTTCCTTGACTGAGTGCCCCATGATTTCCTCGGCTTTCCGGATGCGGTACTGCACGGTGTTCTTATGCAGAATCTGAGCGCTGGCGGTCGCGGTGTAACTGCAGCCGGTGTCCAGGAAGATCTGCGCGGTCTCCCTAAGTCGTGAGCTGTTCTCGTCATCGACGGCCAATGGACCCAGGACGCCCCACACCCAAGCGCGCATGTCGTCGACGTTCGTAGCCATCAAGGCGATCGGAGCGACAGTGGAGAAGTCGGTGAACTGGGGCGCTGAACTGGCCACTGCCGCAAGTTCCTGCGTGCGCACTGCCTGCCGATGCGTGGAGCGGAATCCCTCGATGCCGTACCCCACGCACCCAGCGCACACGTGCACGGACGGATCGCTGCGCTCGACCACATTCGAAAGCTGTTCCCAGGAGACGTCGTTGCGCGAGCCGAACGGCAGCCAAGCCCAGGACAAGACTGCGTCTCGGGGGACGAACAGCGGCCTGGCGGGGCAGTCGAGCTCCCGGCCGATCTCATTGGTGATCCGGTCGAGTCGAGAAAGTCTCTCGCCCTCACCCATCAGCGTGGGCAACCAGGCCACCAGCCCGAGGTGGTTCTGCCGGAGCCGGTAACCAAGGGCTGGTTCAGCCCAGTTGAGGTCGACGTTCTTCTCCCTGAGGATGTCTCGCACGCGCGCGGCGCGCGCGGCGGTCTGGCTGAGCAGCCAGTGATCGCGTTCCTGTTGGTACACCACGATGACATGCTCGGTTGCCCGGTCGATGTAACCGAAGCTCACCTGCAGCATGCGTCGGTTGGTCGCCGTGGCGAGCTCGTCGTCGGCGTGCTGTCGGTTGAGTTCGTCCAGACACCACTGCAGAAAACGCCAGTGGCCGATCCGGTAGGCCCTGATCAGCGCGCTGAGGGACATGCCCCTCTGAGCCAGCCTCCTGGCGTACTCAAGAGCAGCTGCAGGCCCCTCGATCTTGCCCAGAGGCATGTCGTTCTCGAAAACGTGCAGCAACGTGACGACATTTTCCGCGATGCTCGCCTGCAGGATCTTAATGACGGTTGGGTCGCCCCTGAGCTCCGGGATCTCGGCAATAACAAACTCCCCTATGTCGCGGCTAACCTCCAGGAGGTGTGACTCTACGTTCTCCGCGACCACGGATAGTTGTTTTGCGGCCTCTGGATGCTCCTCAGCCATGGCTCGATCCTACAGTCGGTTCGTGACACCGACGGAATAGTTCACCGGCACCAATTCCAGCCCGAAGGTCGTATTGCGCGCCCAGTGGCTCTCGTGCCGTCCACGCCTAGCCTCTTCTAAATGACGAGACCGTCCGGCGCACGACCTGGAGGGGGATCGAATGGCCTTCAACCCGTTGCTCGACAACACCCGAGGTGGTCCGCGTTGTGACCAATATTCTCCGATACAGCCTCACAGAGCCGGTGAGCCCTCGAGAGGTGCCCGACTCTGCGATTGCGATGATCGATGGCGACGGGACGGTGGTCGGTTGGACGAGCACCGCGCAGCGGCTTGTCGGTTACGCGGCCGGAGAGGTGGTGGGCCGGCCCGCCTGGTTCGTGCTGCCGTTCC
>JAWWOY010000371.1:0-8682 GCA_033851195.1 Kribbellaceae bacterium
GGGGCGGTGACCACTAGCCGGGGATCGATCCGGTGCGCGACCGCGGTGTACTCGCGACAGAACGCTGGATGAGTCTGCAAGTGGCGTTCACCGAGCAGCGCCTTCAGCAGCGTGAGCGGTGCGGTCATCAGATCCTCCAACGGCCAGCCTTTCCCGCCACGATAGAGCCTCCCGCGGCCCCCTGACGGCCTTGCTTGTGTCCATTTGGGCGATAAGCCGCACTGAAGACACAGAGAAGACGCATGCAGGCCGGTGCCGCGACGTATCCGGGCGATGCCGTGCTGCGTTGACTGATCCAGCGCGCGGCGACCGGATGTCTCCAGCCGGGCTCCGGTCGCCGCCGCATCCAATGCCAATTCGAGCCGTCCCGGATGAATGTGCGGAGATGAGACAACGTGGTCGTGGGCAACTGGTTTCTGGCGGCAGCAGCCGTCGTCGCGTACGCCCTTGTGGTTCGCGACCTCGTCCGTGAACAGCGGGATCGCTGATGAGCGCCACGGGGACTTCTCAGCGCCGCCGGGTCCGGGTCTGGTTCGGGTCGCATGTAATCGCCAACTACTGCGCGGAGCCCGAACTCGCTGAGCGGTACGCCGCAGCGATGGATCGCCGGTTCGCGGGCCTCATGGTCACCAACGAGCCACTGCAGCCGCCCGACGACACCGTGTCGGCCGTGCCGGCACCGGAACTACCGAGCGATCAACTGCTGTGGCCACTGACAGCGCTGTGACCCACCGGCGGTTCTGGCTCGACAGGCAAACCGACATCTCCGGCGTGAGCGGCATCGGTGAGGTTGCCGAGGGCATCCAGTTTACCGATGGGTCGATCGCGTTGCGCTGGATCAGCGCAACGCCATGCACGGCGGTATTCGACCACTTGGACCAGGTCGCCGCCGTCCACGGCCACGGCGGCGTGACGACCATCCGCTGGCTCGACCCGGTCCCGCTACCACCGCACGACCTGCTGTCGCGAGCGGCCGGACTACTCGACACCACTCCGCACCACCTGCCCGCGGGTGGATGGGAAGCCCGCGACGACCCGACCTACCCACAACGGCACGCCCCCTGAACTGGCGAGGCCGCCGGTGTGTTCCTCCCCGAGGAGGCCCCTCTTCCGTCGGCCTCGTCTCTGACATCGGGGGCCGGGCTCGATACGACTCACCCGCACCCCTGGGGGGTTTTCCCTAGCGGTTGGCCAATTCCATCCATCGAAGGAGCAGTGGTTGGTGTGAAGTTCCGGAAGGTCCATGGTGCCGGGAACGACTTCGTCCTCTTCACCGGTTCCAGCGCGGACCTGGACAAAGACTGGTCGGACACGGCCAGACAGCTGTGCGCCCGGCGTACCGGGGTCGGCGCGGACGGGCTGGTCGTGAGCGCCCTGATAGACATCGACCCCGCCGTCGTGGGGGTCGCCTGCTTCAACGCTGACGGGTCGATCGCCACCATGTGCGGCAACGCCCTGCGCTGCGCGGCATGGTGCGCAGCCAAGGACCACTCCTTCCAGGAGATGACTCTGGTCATGGCCGGCGTGCAGCATCAGGCGCTGGTCAGCAGCGATGGAGTATGGGTCACTGCCGAAGCCGGTGTGATCGACCGTCGGTGCATCGAGATGGTCTGGAACGACCGCGCCTTGTCGTTCGACTCCGCACACACCGGCACCGAGCACGTGGTCGCGGTCGTCGACGACGTCGACAGCATCGACGCCGAGGCCTGCGGTCGCCTGGTGCGCAACCACCCCCGCCTCGCACCGCTCGGGTCAAACGTCAACTTCGTCCAGGCCGTTGGCGCGCAGGAGCTGAAGATCCGCACCTACGAACGGGGTGTGGAGGCCGAGACGCTGTCCTGCGGCAGCGGAGCAGTCGCAGCCGTCGTGATCGCGACTATGCGGGGCCTCGTCGCCGACAAGCCCGTCACCGTCCACAACCGATCCGGGACACCGCTCACGGTGCGCCCGCATTCCGAGCGCAGCAGAGCCTTCTGGATCGGCGGCCCCGTCACCCACACCTACCAAGGAGAACTGTTATGACATCTCTCATCGATGCACACGACCACGCGGCCATCAGCCGAGAGGCCGACGCGGTACGGACCTGGCACGAGGGTCGCGAGGAGGGCCTGAGCGTGGCGCTGGTCTACGGCGGACTGTCCGCCGAGGACCAGCTCTACATCGCCGAAAGTCCCACCGATCAGCTCTCGGTCACCGCGCTATCGGGATCGCTCACCGAGATCGGGGCGACCTTCAAGATCCTTGACCCGTGCGATCCACGGTTCATTTCGGAGCTCCTCGACTTCGATGTGGCGCTGTCCAACTTGCACGGCCCGTACGGAGAGGACGGCAGGCTGCAAGGCCTGCTGGACTACCTGCGCGCGCCGTTCTGCGGCAGCGGGGTAGCGGCGGCCGCGATCGCCTCCGACAAGATTCTGTGCAAGCAGTCCATGAAGGGCCTGGGCGTGCCCACGCCCGCCTGGCAGGTGTGGAAGCAGGGGGCGACGCTGCTGTGGGCCGGGCGGCCGGTGATGGTCAAGCCGGCACAGGGTGGCTCCAGCGTCGGGATGAGCCTGGTCCGCGACGAAGCTGCGTTGGTGCCCGCTCTCGAATACGCCTGGGCCACGAACCCCTGTCCGGTCCTGGTCGAGGAGTACGTCACCGGCCTGCCGGTGACCGTCGGACTGCTGGAGCTGCCCGGGGGGCTCCTGGTGTTCCCGCCGCTGGCGACCGAGGTCCACGCGGGAGAGTTCTACGACGCCGCGTCGAAACTCGACGCGGACGGCCAGGGAACCGTCTCCGTCACCGCGGCGGATCTCCCCGCCGCCGTACTGGACTCCTTGACTCGGCACGCCGTGGCCTTGTGGGACGGCCTGGGCTGCCGCGGGTCGGCCCGGATCGACTTCATAGTCACCGGCACCGGACAGCTGTACGCACTCGAGGTGAACACCACGCCCGGCATGTCCAAGGACGCCAACTTCGTCACCGGCGCTGGACTGTGCGGGCTCAGCCATGCTGATGTCGTGCGGGCTGTCCTCCACGAAGCTCTCACGCGGTCCTCATATGATGTGCCTCTTCCCACTCCCGTGTTCACCGTCGGCCCAACCATCGAGCGGGAGCCCGCATCCTGACCCACCATCGGGAGTCTGCTGCTGTGCCTCACGTTCACGACGTCCCTCTGTGCCGCCAGCTTATCGACGCGGGCGAATGGGATCTTCACGGAGGATGGGCGCTCGGAGACCGCACCGAGTGGTCCAACCGGGCGTGCGGCATGGCAGCGGTGCGGATGATCCTGCTCGCCTACGGCCGGGAAGCGCCGACGGTCACCGAGTTGTTGAAGCTGGCCGTCAAGCACGAGGTGTTCACCCCGCGGGGTGCTGTCCACGCCGGCCTCGCCGACCTGGCGGCCGGTTTCGGAGTGCCCGGTCGCGCCGAGCCCGTCGCGGCCGGCGACCTGGTCGGGCGTCTGGCCGACGCGCCCCTGATCATCTCGGTGACCGAGCAGTTCCCCGACGATGGCCGCACCGGCGGTCACCTGGTGATCGCCCGCGGGTACCACGACGGACCCGACCCCATCATCCTCATCCGTGACCCGTCCGGCTGGGGGCAGACCCACGACCGGGTGCCACTGAGCCGGGTTCAAGCTTCCTACTCCGGCCGTGCCATCACTTTCGCTCCTCTGTCCCTCGGAAGGACCTCGTCTTGATCACGCTGACTCTGGCTGAGATCGCCGCCGCCGCCGGCGGCACCATCCACGACGCGCTCGACCCTTCGATGCGGGTGACCGGACGCAGCGCCAGCGACTCCCGCGATGTCGGCCCCGGAGGAATGTTCGTCGCGGTGAACGGCGCTCGCGTGGACGGGCACGATTTCGTCGACACCGCGATGGCCGCAGGTGCCGCCTGCGTACTGGCAACGCGCCCGATCGGTGTCCCCGCAGTCGTGGTCGGTGATGTCACCGTGGCCCTGGGCCAGATCGCCCAGCACGTCCTCACCCGGACCGGCGCGCAGATCGTCGCGCTGACCGGATCCGCTGGGAAGACAACCACCAAGGACCTCCTCGCGCAGGTCCTCGCCTTGCACGGAGAAACCGTCGCCACCCCGGGATCGTTCAACACCGAGATCGGGCTGCCGCTGACCGTCCTGGAGGCCGACGAATCAACCCGCTACCTGGTCCTGGAGATGGGCGCACGCCACCAGGGCGATATTGCCTACCTGGCCACTTTGACCCCACCGGGCATCGGCATCGTCCTCAACGTCGGCTCGGCGCACGTCGGAGAGTTCGGCAGCCGCGAAGCGATCGCGTCAGCGAAAGGCGAGCTGGTCGAGGCGCTCCCGCCATCGGTCGATGGCGGCGTGGCAGTCCTCAACGCCGACGACGACCTTGTGGCCGCGATGGCACAACGGACCTCGGCCGCAGTCGTGTCGTACGGAACCGGCGATACAGCCGATGTCCGCGCCACTGACATCCGCCTCACCGCGGGCCGCGCGTCGTTCGTCTTGCACACCCCACAAGGATCGGCCCCCGTGTCGCTGCGCCTGCTGGGTGCACACCAGGTCCACAACGCGCTCGCGGTGGCCGCGGCCGCCCACGTCCTGGGCATGGACACCGCACGGATCGGCGAAGCAATGTCGGCTGCCGAGCCGGTGTCGGCGGGCCGTCTCCAGGTCCTCGAACGCGCCGACGGCGTGACGATCGTCAACGACGCCTTCAACGCCAACTCCGAGTCCATGCGCGCCGGGCTCGAAACGCTCGCCTCCCTCGCCCAAGGGCGACGGATGATCGCCGTACTGGGAACCATGCGGGAACTCGGTGACACCGCCACAACAGCCCACCAAGCCATCGGGCAGCTCGTCGCCGACCTGGGCATCGAGGTCCTCGTCACCGTAGGCACCACCGGCGAGATCGCCGCCCTCGCCGAGGCCGCACGCGTCCACTCCCACGCCCCGCGCATCGAATCAGCCGCCGATCCGGACGTACTGCTGCCGCTCCTGAAAGGCCTACTCAAGAGCGGAGACGTCGTCCTGATCAAAGCCTCCCGATCCGTCGGCCTGGAGAAATTCGCCGACATCCTCCAGGCCGAGATCCCGGCGTAAGACTCACGGCGAGCTCAGGGGCGTCTGTACGGTTCTCGGTTGGTCAGGATCGGGTGGCAGGTGCATTTCAGCTTGGCCGAGCCGCTACCGGCACCGGCCGCACCCTTGCCGTTCGTGGCGGAGTTGCCAGGCGATTGGGCCTCGTGGATCGCCGAGGACGAGATCCCGACCCAGCTTCTATCAGTGGCAACTCCGGGCCGGGAACGTCGCCCTGAACCCGGCCCCGCAGCTCGAAAACGATCGATGCCATCGTCCACGGGAGCACCCAGAACGGCCGACGGGTCGACACCGGCAACCCGGAGCCATGGCGCAGGACGAGAACCGATCGTGTGGTTTCCGGCCGCTTCGTACCGGCGGTGAAGGGGTGGATCTACGCGGCCACGCGCATCTGCTGATCTCGATGGGGGAGAGCAGATGGTTGAGCGGTCAGGTTGAACCAGAGACAGGGCGCTAATGAGCGTCGTGTCAGTGGATGAAGTGACCAGCCTCGGCCGGTGTGTCTGTAATCCGAGACACATTGGCCATTCCCTCCATGGTCTTGGGGACACAGACTGCGGTGCAATGGGCGGGTGAACACCCAGGCAGTAGTGACGGTCGGCGTCGGTCCGCTCACCGCGGCGGACGTCGTCGCGGCGGCGCGGGACCGCGCGACCGTACGGATCGACGCCCAAGCGCTGGAAGAGATCGCCAAGTCCCGGGCGGTGATCGAGACCCTCGCACACGCGGAGACACCGCACTACGGCGTCTCCACCGGCTTCGGCGCGCTGGCCACCCGGCACATCGCGCCCGAGCTCCGTGCGCAGTTGCAGCGGAGCCTGATCCGGTCGCACGCGGCCGGCTCCGGTCCCGAGGTCGAGACCGAAGTTGTCCGCGCCCTCACCCTGCTGCGGCTGTCCACCCTGGCGACCGGCCGGACCGGCGTCCGCGTCGAGACCGCCCAGGCGTACGCCGGGTTGCTGAACGCACAACTGGCCCCCGTCGTATACGAGTACGGCAGCCTCGGTTGCTCAGGCGACCTGGCCCCGTTGTCGCACGTCGCGCTGGCTGTGATGGGGGAGGGGCAGGTCCGCGATGCCGAGGGCAACCTTCTCGATGCCGGCGACGCACTGGCCGCCGCGGGGCTGCAGCCGATCGTGCTGGCAGAGAAGGAAGGCCTGGCGTTGATCAATGGCACCGACGGCATGCTCGGCATGCTGGTGCTCGCACTCGCCGATCTGGACCGGCTGCTGAAGACCGCCGACATCGCCGCGGCCATGAGCGTCGAGGGCCAGCTCGGCACCGACCGGGTGTTCGCCGAGGATCTGCAGGCGCTGCGTCCGCACCCTGGTCAGGGATCGGCTGCCGCCAACCTGCGCGTCGTCCTGGCTGACAGTGAGATCGTTGCGAGTCACCGCGGTCCGGAGTGCAACCGGGTCCAGGACGCTTATTCCTTGCGGTGTTCGCCCCAGGTGCATGGCGCGGCGCGGGACACCTGCACGCATGCGTCGACTGTCGCCGGACGCGAGCTGGCGTCGGCGATCGACAACCCGGTGGTGCTGTCCGGCGGGCGGGTCGAGTCGAACGGCAACTTCCACGGTGCACCCGTCGGGTATGTGCTGGACTTCCTCGCGATCGCAGTGGCGGATGTGGCCAGCATCAGCGAGCGGCGTACGGACCGGTTTCTGGATGTCGCGCGCAATCATGGGCTGAACGCCTTCCTGGCGGACGATCCCGGGGTCGACTCGGGCCACATGATCGCTCAGTACACCCAGGCCGCGATCGTGTCGGAGCTCAAGCGGCTCGCCGTGCCGGCCAGTGTGGACTCGATCCCGAGCAGTGCGATGCAGGAGGATCACGTCTCGATGGGCTGGTCCGCCGCGCGCAAGCTCCGTCGCAGCATCGACGGCCTGCAGCGCGTCCTGGCCGTCGAGATCCTGACGGCGGCCCGGGCGCTCGACCTGCGTGCCCCGCTGGAACCTTCCCCCGCCACAGCCGCCGTACGCCGGGTGCTGCGCGAGCACGTCGCGGGGCCGGGTACGGACCGGTACCTCGCTCCTGAGATCGAAGCCTCCGTCCGGCTTGTTGCTGACGGCACCTACCTGTCCGCTGTCGAGGCCGTCACCGGCCCGCTGTCCTGAAAGGCTGGATCACCATGTCCGGACCACGTCCCGTTCGCGCTGCCCGCGGTACCACCCTCACCGCGCAGGGCTGGCAGCAGGAAGCAGCCCTGCGGATGCTGCAGAACAACCTCGACCCCGAGGTGGCCGAGCACCCCGACGAACTGGTCGTGTACGGCGGCTCGGGTAAGGCCGCGCGGGACTGGAACTCGTTCGACGCGATGGTCCGGACCCTGACCACGTTGAAGCAGGACGAGACCATGCTGGTGCAGTCCGGACGGCCGGTCGGCGTGATGCGTACGCACGAGTGGGCGCCGCGGGTGCTGATCGCGAACTCGAACCTGGTCGGCGACTGGGCCAACTGGGAGGAGTTCCGGCGGCTGGAGGCGATGGGGCTCACCATGTACGGCCAGATGACGGCCGGCTCGTGGATCTACATCGGCACGCAGGGGATCCTGCAAGGCACCTACGAGACCTTCGCCGCGGTTGCCGCCAAACTCCATCGGCGGCAGCCGAAAAACGATGACAGTGACGGAACACTTGCGGGAACCATCACGCTGACCGCCGGGCTCGGTGGCATGGGTGGCGCGCAACCGCTGGCCGTCACGATGAACGACGGCGTGGCGATCTGCATCGATGTCGACGAGTCGCGGATCGAGCGCCGGATCGAGCACCGCTACCTCGACGTACGGGCGCCGTCGGTGGACGAGGCGCTGCGGTTGGCCGAAGAAGCCAAGAAGGTGCGCAAGCCGTTGTCGATCGGTGTGCTGGGCAACGCCGCGTCCATTGTTCCCGACCTGTTGGAGCGGGGTGCGCCGATCGACATCGTGACGGACCAGACCTCCGCGCACGACCCGCTGATGTACCTGCCGGTGGGAGTGGACTTCGCCGACTGGACGACCGCGAGGGAGAAGGACCCGGCCGGGTTCACCGAGCGGGCGCGGGCGTCGATGGGCCGGCACGTCGCGGCGATGGTGGGATTCCAGGACGCGGGTGCTGAGGTGTTCGACTACGGCAACTCGATCCGGGACGAGGCTCGAAAGGCGGGGTACAGCCGGGCCTTCGACTTCCCCGGCTTCGTGCCGGCGTACATTCGGCCGTTGTTCTGCGAGGGCAAGGGCCCGTTCCGCTGGGCCGCCCTGTCCGGCAACCCCGCTGACATCGCCAAGACCGACCGCGCGATCCTCGAGATGTTCCCCGAGAACGAGCAACTGCAGCGCTGGATCAAGATGGCCGGCGAGCGGGTGGCGTTCCAGGGGCTGCCGGCCCGGATCTGCTGGCTCGGGTACGGCGAACGGGACAAGGCCGGGCTGCGCTTCAACGACATGGTCGCCTCGGGTGAACTCCAGGCGCCGATCGTGATCGGGCGCGACCACCTCGATGCCGGCAGCGTGGCATCGCCGTACCGGGAGACCGAGGGGATGCTGGATGGGTCGGACGCGATCGCGGACTGGCCGTTGCTGAACGCGATGGTCAACGTCGGCAGCGGCGCGTCCTGGGTCTCGATCCA
>JAWWOY010000379.1:0-7925 GCA_033851195.1 Kribbellaceae bacterium
ATGCGCCCTTACAGACGGATCGAGGCACGCTCCTCCACGACGCGCCATTGCAGCTCGACAAAGACCGCGATCCCCCAGCGCCGCACCCAGCGTTCCGCACCTCGTTCTCCGCACCTCGTTCTCCGCCCTCGGGCTCCTCTTCCTCAACAGCTCAGAAACCTAGACAGGCAACGGCGAGCTCACATTCAGGCGCACTCAAGCACCCACGGAAGAGTCAGAAGAGCCTGAAAAGCGGACTTTCATCTCGACGGTCGGCCCTCATCGCGAGTCGCCGCGTCCTAAGAGTGGGCCCGACCCGGAACGGTCGATCGTCCTGGAAACCTTGATGTGGCCGGATGAGCTGCGCCCCTGCGAGGGCTTGGCCCTGCAGACGCCGATGAAAGACTCCGGCGTATTCCGCATTCACTCGCCGACGACTCTCATTTCCCCTTGCCGGAAGCTGAGGTTGTCGTCGATGACGGTGCGCGGTGAGACGGGCAGTTTCTCTGGATGCTCCAGGTCCAGCCGGACGAACTCGATCTGCTCCCTCCAGACCGTTCGCAACACCTCCTTCAGAAACTCCGTGGTGAGTTGCTCTCCGCCGCAGCGGCGGTAGCCGAACCCGAAGGGCGCGTAGCCGGCCGTGTCGCAGAGCGGGTACGCCGTGCCGTCGACCATGCCGTAGACGGCTCCGTATGCGCTGTTGGTCAGTTCTACCTTGCGGCCATCGCTGACGGCGAACGGTGCGGGCGGGAAAGGGCACCGGGCAAGCCCGGCCTGATGGACTTTCGCCTCGTCGTTGTCGACGGTCGTCGGCGCCGACTTGTAGCGGTCCGGATCGAACTCTTCAGGGTTGCTCCAGTGGCCGGGGTCTCGGTTCGCTGTCGGATGAGGGGTGACCGCGTAGTTGGCGCCCTGGTCGCCGATACCGCGCATCGTGGTCACGGTCGAGAGGCTTCCCCCGTTCGGTGAGATCGTGCGGAACAGCTCCATCACGAACCGGTCGAATGGGTTGAACACGCCGCCGTCCGTCTCGTCCGGGCCCTCGCTCATCGTGCGCGAGAACCACGACCTGACGGTCGGGTCGCCGTGGTGCCCCTCCAGCAGCGCCATGGTGTTGTAGAACATGTTGCCCCACTGGCTGAACGCCAGGAAGTTGTGGAAGCATTCGAAGACGATGTCCTGGCGGCGGAAGTGTTCTCCCCCGCCGCGGTTCTTGAGCCAGTAGTGGACGAACGTCCCCTCCGGATCCGCGATTTCGCCGTCGCTCACCGCCTGCACCCGGCTGTCGATCCACTTCTGGAGGACCGGGCGCAGTTCGCGCACGCGCATGATGCTTTCACGGACAATGTCCGTAGTCGGGAACCAGTAGCCGAGGACCCTGGTGAAGCTGGTGCCGATCTCCCGGACCTCGGCCGGGATCTCCTCACCCGTGACCCCGAGGTGGAGGTCCCAGTACAGGTCGAAGTAGTTGGCGTAGTACTCGTGCATCAGGGGCTTGCCCGGGTGGGCGAAGAGCCGTACCAGAAAGGTGCGGACCTTGTCGGCGTACTTGGCTGCGTAGAGATCCGGCGTGGTCGCCGACATGTAGATTTTCTTCCGCTCGTTGTCCGCTCCTCGGTCCTCGTAGCCCTGGATGAAGACCGTGCTCCCCTCCTCCGGGTTGGGCGCCCAGCCGGAATACAACATGCCCCAGAAGTGGGGCGGAGCCGCAGCCTCCTTGCTCAGGGCGAGATCGATCATGGGGAGCGCCGGCCGTTCCCCGGTGAACTCAGCGCTCAAGAAGTACGGCACCACGGCGCCCTCGATGTACTCCTGGTCGAAGGCCGGCGGCAGCAGCCCGACCAATTCCTTCGGCGTGATCATGTCCATAACCTCCAAGGATTTCGCGTTCGGGGGCTGCGGTCAGCGGCCTTCCCAGTGAGGTGAGCGCTTTTCGGCGAAGGCGTGGGCACCTTCCTGTGCGTCCTGGGACGCGAGGACCGGTGCGACGAGCTGGTCCTGCTGACGGAAGGCGTCCTGGTCGCCGTATGCGGTCCGCTCGTTGACCGCGCGCTTGACGGCCGCGATGGACAGCGGCGCGTTGCGCGCGATCCGGTGGGCCAGCTCCATGGCCTTGTCGAGCGCCCCGCCGGGCGGGGTGATGTGGTTGACGAGGCCGAGTTGCTGAGCCCGTTCGGCGGGCAGAGGGTCGCCGGTGAGGAGTACTTCCAGGGCGATGTTGCGGGGGATGCGTTCGGGCAGGCGCACGATGCCCCCTTCGGGGGGAACCAGTCCGAAGGTGACCTCGGTGAGGCCGAAGGTGGCGTCCTGTGCGGCCACGATCAAGTCGCAGGCGAGTGCCATCTCGGTGCCGCCGCCCAGTGCCCAGCCCTCGACGGCCGCGATGAGCGGGGTGTGGAGCTGGGTGCGGGTGAGGCCCGCGAAGCCCCGTCCGGGGATGATGGGAGTGTCTCCCCTCGCATACGCCTTGAGGTCCATCCCCGCGCTGAAGACGCCGCCGGTACCGGTGAGGACACCGACCAACAGATCGTCACGAGAGTCCAGTTGGTCGAAGGCGTCGGTCAACGCCCGCGCGGTTGCGCCATCGACGGCGTTACGTGCCTTCGGCCGGTCGATGGTGATGATGAGGACGCCGTCTTGGTCTTCGGTCTGCACGGTGGGGGCGTCGGGGCCGGGTGTGGTGGTCATGGTGGCGATTCCTTGTCTTCCCAGCGGGAGTGTGACGCCGGCTGTTGGTTTCGGAACACTGCTAGCGCGGGATCGCTCCCGCGGTACGCAGGGATTCGATGTCGTCGGCGTTGAAGCCGAGTTCAGCGAGGACGGCTTCGGTGTGTTCACCGAGGTCGGGGGCCGGGCGCGGGGGGACCTTCTGTTCCTGGTCCAGGTGTACGGGGCTGTTGATGGTCAGGTGTGGCTCGCTGCTGCCGTCGTCGATCGGAACAATGATCTGGTTGGCCGGGAGTTGGGCGTCGTGGGCGAATTCCTGGAATGTCTGGACGACCCCGTAGGTGAGGCCGGCGGCGTCGAGTACCTCGCGCCATTCGGCCAGGGGACGGGTGTCGAAGGTCTTGTCCAGCACGGTGACGATGTCGGCGGCGTGGGCAAGGCGGCTGGCGGTGTCGTGGAAGCGGGGGTCTTCGGCGGCCTCGGGGTGGCCGATGGCCCTGAGGAAGAGGGGGACTTCCTTGTCTTCGTTGGCGAAGGCGAGCAGGATCCAGCGGTCGTCCGCCGTGCGGTAGGTGTTGCCCAGAGCGTTGGGTGGGTCGGAGCGGTCGAGGGCGTGGGGGGGTTTCGCGCCGAGCAGGACAGCCTGCAGCCACATGCTGGCGGCCCAGGCGCCTTCGGCGATCAGGGACGCGGTGACGCGTGCGCCCTGGCCGGTCTTCTCGCGTCGGTACAGGGCAGTCATGATCCCGGCGAACAGGGTGATGGCGGCGGGGTGGTCACCGGAGCCGAACGCGTTCATGGCCGGGGGCGCGTCGCGTTGACGGGTGATGTCCATCAGGCCGGTGCGCGCCCAGAATGCAGTGACGTCGAAGCCGGGCAGGTGTGCGTCCGGGCCTTGCTCGCCGAAGCCGGTGACGTCGGCGTAGATCAGCCGGGGGTTGAGGGCGGCCAGAGAGTCGTACTCCAGGCCGAGCTTGGCCCGGGTGTGGGGCGGGAAGTTGGTGACCAGGACGTCGGCCCATCGCACCAGCCGCTCCAGTACGGACCGGGCGTCGGGCGATTTCAGGTTGAGCTCGACGCTGCGCTTGTTGCGGTTGTCGAGTTGCCAGGGGTAGTTGACCCCTTCGACGTGGGGGTTGGGGGGTATTCGGCTGAGGGCACGGTAGCTGTCGCCGGTGTGCGGTGGTTCGACCTTGACGACATCGGCCCCGAAGTCACCGAGCACCGTGGCCGCGGCTGGTCCGGCGATGAAGCTGGCGAGATCAACGACGTGCAGTCCCTCCAGCAAGGGCGTGTTCTCCATGGCTGGTTCCTCTTCCGCCGGGTGTCCGGCTGGGTGTCGCAGGGCTGGTCGCTAGTTGCCGGGAGCCGATGGTACGAAGGCGTTGAGTCCGGTGATGTCGCGGCCGACGATCAGCGCCTGCACGGTGTCGGTGCCCTCGTACGTGTCGATCGCCTCGATGTCACACAGATGCCGGGCGACGTGGTAGTCGAGCAGGATGCCGTTGCCGCCGAGCATGTCGCGGGCGTCGGAGAGGATCGCTCTCGCGCGTTCCGTGTAGTGCATCTTGGCCAGCGCGACCCGGGGCATCGAATACTTGCCTTCGTCCATGAGCTGGCTGAGCCGGTACTGCATGCACACCATGTCGGTGATGTCCGCCAGCATCCGCGCCAGCCGGTACTGGATGAGCTGGAAGGACGCCAGCGGTACCCCGAACTGCTTGCGCTGCTTGGCGTAGGCCAGAGCCGTCTCGTAGCCCGCGATGGCGGCGCCGATCGCCTCCCAGGCGACGCAGAAGCGCGAGGCCATCAGCACCTTCTCGGTGTCCCGGAAGGTGTTGACGTTCGCCAGCCGGTTCTCGGCGGGCACCCGGACGTCGGTGAGGGAGATCTGCGCGTTCTGCACGCAGCGCAGAGCCGTCTTGCCGGTGATGACCTGGGCGTCGAACCCGTGGGTGCCCTTCTCGACGACGTAACCGCCGACGTGGCCGTCGTCGCCGCGAGCCCAGATGATCGAATAGTCGGCAAAGGTCGCGTTGCCGATCCACCGCTTGTGGCCGTTGAGGACGTAGGAGTCGCCGTCCCGGCGCGCGGTCGTCTCCAGCTTGACCACGTCCGTGCCGTGGGCGGGCTCGGTCAGACCGAAGGCGCCGATCTTCTCCAGGCGCGCCATCGGCGGCAGGAAGCGTTGCTTCTGCTCCTCCGACCCCAGCAGCGCGATCGACGTCATGGCCAGGGCCGAGTGGACCCCCATGAACGTCGAGATGCTCAGATCGCCCCGGGCCAGCTCGAGGATGACGATGCCGGTGGTCACATTGCTCATCCCTGGGCCGCCGTAGCCCGGGATCTGGAAACCGCTGATGCCCAACTGCGCGAGCTTGGGCACCAGCTCGAAGGGGAACTCCGCCCGCTCCCAATACGGGTTGATGACCGGGATGACCTCCCGGTCCATGAAGTCCCGTATCTTCCGGCGGAGGGCCTGCTGCTCGTCGTCCAGCAGGTCGTTCAGCAGGTAGTAGTCCGTGTGCTCCGGCCCGCCCAGCACGGGGGGCTGGACGACCGGCTGCCCGTTCCCGGGGCCGACGGTAGTGATGTCGACGGGCATCATCGAGTCCTGGCTTATCGCGTTCATCCGTCCGGCACTCCTTTTCGGAATTTCCCTCTGTAGCCCCCTCAACTCAAAGCTAGGAGAAAGCGGAAATGCAGCCATCGGGCGCAGAACACGAACTTTCCGAAGGAAGTGGTGCCCTCGACCCAATGAACTCGCGGTGACCACCAGGGCACAGAAAAGCGTGACGTGCGGAAGGCCTGACTGCGAGTGCCGGATAGCAGCGGTCGGCACCACCGCTATAGGGTGATGACATGGCTGCGGGCAGCCTCGTCGCCACGAAGCAGGTGTCGGTCGTGGCGACGAACATGGCAGCACACATCTCGGAAGTCAGCCGAGATGTGTGGGAGCTTCTGATTGCCGAGATCCCGCAGCTGAGAGGCGACGATGTAATCCTCAACCTTCTGAAGGCGAGTGTCGAGGAGAACGTTGCGACCCTGCTGCATGTTTTTGAGAACGACATGCCACTGGAGAATGTTGAGGGGCCGGCGTCGGCATTGGATTATGCGCGACGGCTGGCTCAGCGCAATGTTCCCATCAGCGCGCTCATCAGGGCATACCGGATCGGCCATTGCCGTTTCTTGCGGTGGTGCCTTGACGAGCTCCACCGTCAAGGACCCGATGAGGATGTCTCCACGGCGACCGCGCGGCGCATGGTGGAGGTGAGTTTCGGATACATCGACCGGGTCAGCGAACGAGTCATCGAGGTCTACCAGCTCGAACGGGACCGGTGGCTGCTGAGCCAGGGCGCCGTGCGCGCCGGACACGTTCAAAAGATCCTCGCCGAGAACCAGGTGGACGCCGACTTGGCGGAATCAGCCCTCGGCTACCAGCTGCGTCAGCATCACGTAGGGCTGGTTCTCTGGCTGCCCGAGCGGACCCACGGCGGTGAAGGACTCGCCCGGCTCGACCGACTCACCAGCGGGGTCGCGAAAGAACTCAACTGTTGTACCAAGCCGCTGTTCACCGCCCGGGACGAGACTTTGTCCTGGGCCTGGCTGCCGTTCGGCTCGCACCGCGAGGTTCCCTGGGACATGCTGTCGAGCTTGATCATGGACCGCGACCCCACCGCGAGGGCGGCCGTGGGAGACGTGGAACCCGGCGTAGAAGGTTTCCGCCGCACGCATCGCCAGGCTCTGCGAGCACAGGAGTTGGCCATGGCCGCGAGTCCGGGCGCTCGAGTCACTGCGTATGCCCAGGTTGCCCCGATCGCTTTGATGTGCACGGACATCGACGGCATACGTGCCTGGGTACGGAACGTGCTCGGCGCCCTGGCGGTCGACGACGAGCAGTGCGCAAGACTCCGGGAGACCTTGCAGATCTTCCTTGCAACCGGCTGCAGTTACACCGCCACCGCCGGCCACCAAGTCCTGCACAAGAACACCGTGCAGTACCGCATCCGGAAAGCCGAGGAAGCCATGGGGAGGTCACTGCATGAACGGCGCCCCGACCTGGAGGTGGCGCTGCTCGCTGTTCGGTACCTCGGCTCACCGGTTCTCACGGGACACTAGGGCTCGTCAGTGCGGCACACGTCGTGGTCTGGCGTTTCGGGCGAGGACCTGCTGACTGATCACCGTTCGTTCGGAGCGGCCCCGGCCGATGAACGCCACCGCCCAGTCGAGCACAGTGGTGAAGCGGTTCTTGAAGCCGACGAGATACATCAGGTGCACGGCCAGCCACAGCAGCCAGGCGAAGAACCCCGCAATACGTAGCCGGCCGATACTCGCCACCGCATATGAGCGTGACACCGCGGCCATGCTGCCCTTGTCGCGGTACCGGAACGGGCCGGCGGCCGGCTTGCCCGTGCATGCACGAGCAATCTGGTCGGCGGCGTACCGACCACCCTGAATGGCGACCTGCGCTACTCCGGGTAGGCCTCGGAGGCTGATCATGTCGCCGACAACGAACACCTCCGGGTGGCCGGGCAGAGTGAGGTCCTCTTGGACCTTGACCCGTCCCGCCCGGTCCAGCTCGGCCCCTGATTGTTCAGCCAGCTGAGCGCCGAGGGGCGAGGCCGCGACACCTGCGGCCCAGATCTTGCACAACGACGCGATGCGGCGGCGGCCGTCGGAGTCCTCCACCTCCAGGCCAGCCTCATCGACACCCACGACCTTTGCGCCGAGCTGCACCTCCACACCCATCTTGCGCAGATGCCCGGCCGCCTTGCTCCCCAGCCTCGTACCGAAGCTGGGCAGGACGGCGGGCGCCGCGTCCAGCAGGATGATGCGGGCAGCGCGCGGATCGATGGTGCGATAGTCCCCGGGTAGCGTTCGCCGTGCCAGCTCACTGATCTGACCCGCCATCTCCACTCCAGTGGGTCCGGCGCCGATGACGACGAAGGTCAGCAGTCGGTCGGCCTCGTCGGGGTCCGTCGCTGCCTCAGCGAGCTCGAAGGCGCCGAAGATGCACGCGCGTAGCTCCAGAGCGTCCTCGATCGTCTTCATCCCGGGCGCGTATTCGGCGAACTGATCGTTCCCGAAGTAGTTCTCCGTGACACCGGCCGCGACAATCAGGTAGTCGAACCGCGAAGCCGTGGTCTCCCCGAACAGCTCGGAGCTGACAGTCCGCGCGGCGAGGTCGATGCGAGTCACTTCGCCGAGCAGGACGCGAGCGTTGGGCTGCCGGCGCAACACCTCTCGGGTCGCCGGCGCGATCTCGCCATCGGACA
>JAWWOY010000407.1:0-3126 GCA_033851195.1 Kribbellaceae bacterium
GGCGTGGCAGCGCTGGCCGGGTTCGGGATCGGGCTAGCCGCCGGTCAGCCCGTGGATTCCAAGGACCTCCCCGCGGCGCGGACGCTGCCGAGTGATCTGTGCAGTCGATTGGGTGATGTGTCGACGCTGTTACCCAAAGCGACCAGTAAGCAGCCGAAGTTGCTGCAAACCGGGCGAACCGAGGTCCGGTGCACGGTCCGGGCCGACGAGAAGACCCAGCCCACCCACACCTCGGCGAACCTGGCCGTCGCGATCACGCCGTACGGCGCCAAGCTGGGCGGCGCGGGCGCTCCGCCGATCCCGCCGGAGACGGTGGCGCGGCAGGCGTACGACCGCAAGCCGTGGACCGAGCTGAAGGACCGGCCCTACCCGACGAAGATCGACCGCAGCCCACTCGACGAAGGCGGGCAGAACTGGCGGATGTCCGTGCTGGTGGTGCGCGCCGACATCGTCGTACAGGTGGAATACACGGCGCAGCCGATCGCCCGGGTCGCGGCCGAGAAGGCCGCGCTGGTGATGGCAGACCGAGCGATCTGGGAGTCGAAGTGAACGCCGCACCGCAGCTTCCCGGGTACGAACTGGACCAGCGGTTGCTGGAGCACCCGCTGGCGGAGATCTGGCGTGGCCGCTCGTTCACCGGGCTGGAGATCGTGGCGCTGGTGCTCAGCGACGCGGGCGCGGCGGACCAGCAGATGCGGGGCCGACTGGACCGCACCAGCCGGAGTGCCGCGCTCGAGCCGGAACTGCAGGAGACGCCGCTGTGGGACGCCAATTTCACCGCCCCCAGGCCTTATGCGATCACTCAACTGGTGCCTGGACAGTCGGGCGCGGAGCGGCTGCTCGATCCACTCGACGGGGTGTTGGGCAACGATGATGAGGAGTCGCTGGACGCGGTCCGCAGTCAGCTCGCCCAGTACGGCGTCGCGCCGCTGCCGCCCGGGGAACTCCCCCGGCCCCAGGGCTCGGGCGACTACACCGGCCCGGGTCCAGACAAGCCGGGGAAGTTCGCCATCGCGGACGAGTACCACCGCCGTTTCGGCGGGAAGATCTACCTCGCGATCATCGTCGCGGTCCTGATCGTGTTCACGGTGACGTATTCGATCGGCGGCGCGATCGGTAGTGCCGTGAAAGATCCACAGCCGGCCATCACTCAGGGGCCGGCTCCGGCGCCGGTGAGCCCGGGACTACTGCCTACGCCTGCCGTACTGCCAGGCGTCGTGAAGGCGGAGACGGCTCCGTACAACTCGAGGGCGCAGCAGGTCGCCCTGGTCGGAGCGACGTACCAGAGCGGGGCCGATGTCCAGATCGCCGACCAACTCGGCCTGCCGTTCGCCTTCGGGTGGCCCCGCCCGCCGATTACGAAGGACCTGGGCGAGTCGTCATACGCGATCTATCGACGGGTGCTGGCCAGCGAGAACCTGGCGACGTCGGCGGTGGACGCCCGGATCGCCGTCCACCCCTGCCGTGCCCTGGCGGGCTGCCTGGCCGAGCGGACTGCGTTCGACAAGCAGTGGACGGCCTACTTCAAGACGGAAGCACCAAGGACCGCCAAGGAAGACAGCACCTGGATCACCGAACGGCCTGCCGCCGGCAAGCAGCGCTACCTGCTGACGATGACGCATGCGTTCCAGCGCGGTGACCAGTGGTGGCTGGCCGGCGTGATGGTGACGGGGCTGCCCGGACAGGAACAGGCGGCGCAGCGAGTGCTCAACGACATCCGGACTCAGACCCCGTAATTTCGGCGCCGCCGAACAAGGCCGGACCGCGCGATCAACGCGTGGAACGGTCTTTTTTGTTGGGAAAGCCCTTGTCGGCGGAAATCTGTGACAGGCCTCACGCCCCAGCGGTTCTCAGCACGCCTCCGATCCGCGTACCGTAGTACCACTTGCACGCTGGTATAGGCCCACTGGCATCACTGGTATGCGAGTGAACGACACCGACAGCCAGCTGAATCGAACCGCCGGAGACCCCGGCGGTCGGCGCCGTACCCCCGGTGGGTCGCCGGCGCCGGACGATCGCGAGAGGGAACGAGCCGCCGATGACCACCACCGCCAGCCCTGCCCAGTCCGACTCCGCCCTCACCGTCGAGAGCCCCGACCAGCCCCCGAGTTCCGCACCGCCCGACGACCTGACCCGGATGCCCACGAAGCATGCAGGCCTGCTCGCCTGGGTGGCCGAGGTAGCCGCTCTCACGCAGCCGGACCGGATCCACTGGGTGGATGGCTCGGAGCAGGAGTACGCCCGGCTCACCGACGAACTGATCGCCGCCGGCACGATGGTCCGGCTGAACGACGAGAAGAAGCCGAACTCGTTCTGGGCCCGGACGGACCCGTCCGACGTGGCCCGGGTCGAGCAGCGCACCTTCATCTGTTCAGTCGACGAGGCCGACGCCGGTCCGACCAACAACTGGATGGACCCGGTCGAGATGAAGGCCGTGATGACGCGGCTCTATCGCGGCAGCATGCGCGGCCGGACCCTGTACGTCGTCCCGTTCTGCATGGGCCCGCTGACCGCGGAGAACCCGAGGTTCGGCGTCGAGATCACCGACTCGGCGTACGTCGTCGCGTCGATGCGGATCATGGCCCGCACCGGCGCCGAAGTTCTAGCGAAGATGGGATCTGGAGACACAGCCGCGAAGTTCGTGCCGTGCCTGCACTCGGTCGGGGCGCCGCTCAAGCCCGGCGAAGCCGACGTACCGTGGCCGTGCAATGACGAGAAGTACATCGTCCAGTTCCCCGAGGAGCGGACCATCTGGTCCTACGGCTCGGGCTACGGCGGCAACTCGCTGCTCGGCAAGAAGTGCTACTCGCTGCGGATCGCCTCCGCAATGGCCCGCGACGAGGGCTGGCTGGCCGAGCACATGCTGATCCTGAAGCTGATCTCACCTGAGAAGACGGTTCACTACGTCGCCGCGGCCTTCCCGAGCGCCTGCGGCAAGACCAACCTGGCGATGCTGGACCCGACCCTGGAGGGCTGGGAGGTCGAGACGCTGGGCGACGACATCGCCTGGATGCGCTTCGGCCAGGACGGCCGCCTGTACGCCGTGAACCCGGAGTTCGGGCTGTTCGGCGTCGCCCCCGGCACCGGCTGGAAGACCAACCCGAACGCGATGCGCACGATCGAGAA
>JAWWOY010000416.1:0-9775 GCA_033851195.1 Kribbellaceae bacterium
TCGGGAGATCGGGTTGTCCGACCGGTTGGGCGGCTCTTGCGGCGACGCGACGACCCACCACTCGAGGCCGAACTGAAGCGCGCAGCCGGGGCCGACCCCTCCGATCCGTCCGTCGGCGGAGCCGGTGCCCCTACCCGCGCCTCGTCGCCGAAGCCGAGGTTGATCGGCTGAGGTACGGCCAATCTCAGCACCCGCTGCCCTACCTCCTCGCCATCTCCGTCGAACAATGCAGACGAGAAGGTCCGGAGCTCTCCCCCCGCTGCCAGCGCCAGCGCCGCCAGCGCCTTGAGGTCATCCGCCGGAGCAACGCCAGGGGTCGGAGTCAGGACACGAAGCCCCGCGTCCGTGAGCACGGGACGACCGTCGGCATCGAACATCACGTCACCCGCGCCCAGATGGCCGTGCGTCAGGCCCGCGCGGTGCAGTGCGCCCAGAGCCTGGGCCAACGGGCTGATCAGGGTGACCAGTTCGCCGATCGAGAGTGGTCCGCGGCGCTGGAGCAGCCCGGTCAGCGTGCCGGCTGCGACGTACTGGCTGAACAGCAGCCATTCGCGCTCGGTCTGCCGGACCTCGAGCAGCCGGGCCAGGTGCGGATGGTCGACGCTCTGCGCCAGGGCGAGGTCACGCCGGAACTCCCCGGTGGCCGGGACCGACGAGGCCGGGAGCCGTTTGAGCACGGCGTGGCGGCCGGAACCGAGGTCCCGGACCAGCCAGACTGCTCCGACCGATCCCGACCCCAGCCCGCGGCGCAAGCTGTACCCACCGATGTCTTCGAGTTCCATGTCAAGAAGGGTGCACGAATCGCCGCCCGCGCCGCGGAAGTTATCCACAGCAGATGGCGGAAGTCGGATTCGGCCGGCGGGCTGTGGATGTGGAAGACGGGCGCCGTCGGAGGCCGCATACACTCAACTGGTGAGGCATATCGAGTACGTGGAGGCCGGCTTCGGCACCGGCGCGGTCGATTACGAGCAGGCCTGGGCCGAGCAGCGCCGTCTGCACGCAGAAGTTGCCGAGGGCACCGGATCGGACACCGTCATCCTGCTCGAGCACCCGCCGGTCTATACCGCGGGCAAGCGGACCGAGCCGCACGAGCGACCGCTGGACGGGACGCCGGTGGTCGACGTGGACCGGGGCGGCAAGATCACCTGGCACGGTCCGGGCCAGCTGGTCGGTTACCCGATCGTGAAACTCGCCTCGCATGTGTACGTCGTGGACTATGTGCGCCGGCTGGAGGAAGCCCTGATCGCGGTCTGCGCCGAGCTCGGCGTACGGACCGGGCGGGTGAAGGGCCGCAGTGGGGTGTGGGTGCCGGCGGACGCTCGCGGCCGCGAGCGCAAGATCGCCGCGATCGGGATCCGGGTCGCCCAGGGCGTCACCATGCACGGCTTCGCGCTGAACTGCGACAACGACCTGACGTGGTTCGACCGGATCGTCCCGTGCGGCATCTCCGACGCCGACGTGACCACTTTGTCGGCCGAGCTGGGCCGGCCGGTCGGCGTCACCGACGTGCTCGAACCAGTACGCCGCCAGCTGGACCGGATGCTCGCCTGGGAGCCGTACGAACGGACTCCGGACCTGGACCATTCCGACGATCAGCCGGAGCAGGCGCCGACAGGGATCACGTACGGCTTGGCTGTGTCGCCGCAGCACTGAGCGAAAACGTGGCTACGGTGTGGATGTGTCCAAATTCTTTGGCTTCCTCCTCGGCGTCGCGGTAGCGCTGGCCGGCCCCGCCATCTTCGGTGTGCTGACGGCTCCCGGCGGGCTCGAGCTGAATGCGAAGGAGATGGCGCTTGCCTACGGCATCGGAGCGCTGATCTTCTGGATCGTGGTCTCGTACTTCTCCGGCGCGGGTGCGTTCGGCGCGGCGCTGGCCTTCGGCACCTTGATCTACGCCGTGTACTGGATCCCGAACCGGACGACGAACTTCCTCAACGACATCCCCGGCGTGACGAACGGGATGATCGACGGGATCAAGCAGTACACACAGAACGGCATGATCCCGGTACTCGCGGTGATCTCACTGATCTACGCGATCCAGCTGATCGTCCAGAGCGTGCAGAAGCGTCGTCGGCTCCGGGCGGAGGCCGTTAGCCTGCAGCGGGAGCGAGCGCTGGCCCAAGCGCAGCAGGAAGCCGAGGTGACCGCGCCTTACCCGGTTGCAGGCGGCGATTATCCGACCACCCTCGACAACCGTTACGGAAGCCAGTACGAGGAATCGTACGGCGAGGACCTGGTGCCCTTCCCGCCGAGCAGCTACTCCTCGGATGACGACGAGCTGACGACCCAGTTCGCCGACGCCGACGCAGCGAACTACGCACCGGCGGAAGACCAGACGATCCGACTCCCGATCGATCAGCAGGGTCACGATCAGCCGTACGAGACCACAGCAGGGCACCCGACAGGGCTCGAACCGCAGCCGCAGGCCCAGCACGAAGCCCGGGGCCAGCACGAAGCCCACGTCCAGCACGAAGCCCACGCCGAGACCGGGAACCAGCAGCGTCCCGACACGGAGAGGCCCGCGGCCGCCATGACCGAACAGTTCGGTCAGCAGTACCGCGAGCGGATGGACGGACCCCATCTCGAGGAGACCGCCGAGCCTCAGTTCGGCGCCTTCGAGAGCCCGATGGAGACCGGCTACGCCCGCCTGCAGGCTCCCCTGATCGCGGACCTTCCCCGCTCCGCCAGCGCCTGACCGAAGCCATCCCAGAGCGCGGCAGCGCAGCAATCCTCCGGCAACGCCGCCGCCCGGCTAACCGTCAGGCCACGTGCATGTGCTGGTGCTGACCCAACCGTACGTGCGCGGCGAACGCCTCGTCGTACGCGTGGATCGCCATCTGGCACACCTCTGCCGCCATCTGGGCCCGCGGTGAATCGATACTCCAGGCAAGCATCAACCGACGATGGATCGGGTCACCCGCCAGCGTCCGGGTGGTCACGTCGCTGCTGAGCATCCGGTACGACGTGGGCGAGATCAGCGCGACGCCCTGGCCGCTGGTGACGAAGCCCATCAGTACCGAGGTGTCGACCGAGTGGTGCTCGATCTTGGGGGAGAAGCCGGCCTGCTCGCAGGCGGACCGGAACAATACGTGGAAGCCACTGTCGTCCGGGGGTTCGCCGATCCACTCCTCGTCGGCCAGGTCGGCCAGCTCGATCTCGCCGCGGTGCCTGCTCGCCTTCGCCACCGGGTGGTCCGCAGCCATCACGGCGTACGCCGACTCCGACTCGACGATCGTGCAGGCGTCCACGCCCGGCGGGAGCCGCAGCTCGAAGCCGGGGAACTCGCGCAGCAGGGCGAAGTCGAGCCGGCCGCTCTCCAGTTGCTGCAACAGCACGCTGGTGGCCCACTCGACCTCGATGCTGACCTGCTCGATCTCCTCATGCGCGCGCAACCTGCTCGCGATCCCCGACATCGGTGCGGTCGGGAAGCCGCCGAGCCGGACGGCGCTCGACTCCACCGCGGTCAGTGCGCTCACGGTGGCGGACAGGTGGTCCACGTCCACCAGGATGGCCCGGGCCCGGTCCACGGCGTACCGGCCTAGAGCGGTCGGAGTGACGCCGGTGCGGGAGCGCTCGAACAGCTCACCACCGAACGCCGCCTCGATCCGTTTCAGCTGCGCGGTCAGGCTGGGCTGGCTCACCTTCATCCAGCGGGCGGCCCGTCCGACCGACCCCGCTTCTGCCACCAAGACCACCACCCGGAGGTGGCGCAGCTCGACCTTCATGTTTGGTGACCGTAGTCCAGGTCCAGGCACGGCACACAGCGGTCTCGTATTGCAGTTTCGTCACAGGGCGCCAGACTTTTGTAACGCCCGGTCCGGAAATCCGATATCTCAAGCTGACTTGATCATAATCGCTTCCCGGTAGCCCATCCGGCGGCCCGTCTGCAGCAGCGTCCGCTCGTACAGGCGGGCCGCGACGCGGACGATCAGCACGGTCGCGACGAGCAGGATCAGGATCGCCAGCAGCGGCTCCCAGACTGGCACGTGCTCGGTCAGCATCCGCCCCGGCATCGACATCGACGACGCGATCGGCACGAACGACGCGATCGCCTTGGCCTGCGAGCCGGCCAGGACCGAGAAGAAGAACGGGATCAGCAGGATCATCTGACCGGGCATCGTGGTCGAGCCAAGATCCTCCTGCCGGGTGGCCAGCGAGCCCGCGACCGCCCACAGCCCGGCCAGCGCGACGAATCCCAACACGAAGAACACCACGAACCAGCCGGCCACCGGGGCGACCATCTTGACCACACCCGCCTGGTCCGTCACCAGCAACCCGACCAGTGAGGCGGCCGAGATCACCACGATCTGGGTCAGCGCGAGCACGGTGTTGCCGATCACCTTGCCCCACAGCAGGGCCCGGATCGGCACCGCTGCGGCGAGGATCTCGACCACCCGGCTCTCCTTTTCCTGCACCACACTCTGCGCGATCATCATGCCGAAGCCGAGCGCGGTCATGTAAAAGACCAGCGCGAGACCGATGTTGACGAATTGGGATACCACGTCGGGCAGCGGACCCGGGTTCAGCAGCCGCTCCTGCAGTTCGGTATTGGCCCGCAACTTCTCCGGGGTGAGGCCGGCACCGGAGGCATTCTGCTCCGTCCCGACGTTGACGACGGCCTCGCGCAGCATGGCCTGGAGGTTCAAGTCGAGCCGGTCCTTACCCAGCACGACGTACCCGTGGTCTGCGGGCAGCAGCGCGGCCTTCACCTTCCCATCGGTGACGAGGCGCTCCGCTTCAGGCTGGTCCGCGACGCGGGTGACCTCGAACGTGCCGTGCCCGTTCGTCGCATCCGCGCGCTCCACGATCTTCGCCCCGGTGTCGGTCAGCACGGCGATCTTGTCGGGTCCGCGGTTCGAAGTCAGCACCGCCGGGATGATCACGGCCGCCAGCACCAGGACCAGCATGAAGACGGTGGACACGATGAAGGTCTTGTCCCGCAGCTTGGTGCTGATCTCCCGGTGTGCCACCAACTGCCACGGGCGCCGCAAAGTGGTCCGGCTTCGTTCGATGTTCATCGGGTCGCCTCCCGGAAGATGTCGCTCAACGCCACCCGCTCGGGCCCGAACTCGAGCACCGGCCCGCGACTCAGAGCCTGCTGCAGAACTTCTTGCTCACCACCCGGCTCCGTCACGTCGAAAAGCGCCGTCGCACCCGCCACGTCGCGCACCGTGATCCCCGGTACGTCGCGCAGCCAGCCGGTGTCTCCCCCGCCACCGACCCTCAGCCGGTACGTCGTACCCGCTCCCCCGGCCAGTTCCGCCACTGCGCCCGCGGCCACAACCTTGCCCCTGGACAACACCACCAGGTCGTCGCACAGCCGTTCCACCAGTTCCAGTTGGTGGCTGGAGAACAGCACCGGTACGTCGGCCGACACCTCGTCGCGGAGCAGGTCCGCCATCGCGTCGACGGCGATCGGGTCGAGCCCGCTGAACGGCTCGTCCAGCACCAGCGCGACCGGCTCGTGGACCAGCGCCGCGGCGATCTGGACCCGCTGCTGGTTGCCCAGCGACAGGGTCTCCAGCACGTCCCCGGCGCGCTCGGCCAGGTTCAGCCGCTCCAGGATCTTCTCGGTCCGCTCGCCCGCCCGGACCGGATCCAACCCGTGCAGTCGACCGAAGAACACCAGTTGGTCGCGGACCTTCATCTTCGGGTAGAGCCCGCGTTCCTCCGGCATGTAGCCGAAGTCGCGGCGCGTCTCCTGCGTCAGCGGCGCACCGTTCCAGCGCACCTCGCCGGCGGTCGCCGCCAGCACGCCGAGCACGATCCGCATCGTCGTCGTCTTGCCGGCCCCGTTCGCTCCGACGAAGCCGGTCATCCGACCGGGGGCCACGTCGAAACTCACATCGTCCAGCGCGAGGTGATCACCGAACCGCCGGGTCAACCCAGCCACGCTCAGCATCCCGTTCACCATTCCCTACTGCATCGGCCCCTGGCCGGACCCACGCCCGCCCACTCCCGTTCGGAAGTCACCCCACCGTAGTCATGAACGACCGCCCGTACGTCGGCCCGCAGTGTGATCGCCCGGGTCATCCGCAGGGGGGACCAGCGAACCCACCGGTTACCTGCGGCTACTGCCATCTCGGCCGGACGACCCGTAGCATTGCCGCCGTGAAATATGGACGCCAGATATTGCGAGCGGTCTACCGGATACTAACGGACGAGAATGTCGATCTCTGGCTACTCACGGCTGCGGCCGGTGTCTTCACAGTCCTCGGCATTGTCAATGTCGCGAACGCGAGCGTCCTCAGTTCGGCAATATTGGCGTTGCTTGCAGTCATGGCGACCGCGCAACTCCGCTCACGTCGTCAGGTGGCAGAGATCACCCGTACACGGCGCGTTGACCGCACCGACCTTCTGACCCACAACTTTCCCGATGACCTGATTCAGCGAAGGGCCAATTCCAACGAACTGCTGTTGATCGGCATGGCGATGGCGCGGACCATCCAAGGATCACGTGATGACCTCGACCGGGCGCTCCGCCGTGGTGCGGTGCTCCGCGTGCTACTAGTCGATCCGACCCACGAAGAACTGGTCGGGCAGGCATCACTTCTTCGCCCGACGGGCAGATCGACCTTGCTGAGCCAGCGGATCAGAACATCACTCGACGAACTCGTGGACCTCAGAGACAGCACAGCTGGGGATCTGCAGATCCGTGTCGCGCCCTTTGTTCCCACACTCGGAGTGAACCTGATGCGGGGCGCGCCCGTCGACACGATCGTTGTCCAGCACAACGAACATCGTCCAGACGCAGAACCCGGGCCGATCATCCAACTGAGCCGGAGCGACGGCGAATGGTTCTCGTACTACGAGCGGCAGGCTGAAAGGATGTGGGCCGCCGGCACCCCGTGGCCGCCCACACCGAAACAGAGAACTACACAGGCTTCGAGAATTGGCTCCGCAATGGCTGCACTATCAGAGTGCTCCTGATTGAACCTACGTCGACGGCTGTTGAGATTGCGGCCGAAAGATACTACGCCGAGCGATCGAGTGAATCGACAAGGGCGAGAATTGAACAGTCGCTTCGATTGCTCTCTGAACGGGACACTAAGTCCACCCGTGGATCGCTGGAGGTTCGTCTCACGTCACACCCGCTGGCTACCGGCATCATTGCTGTTGATACCCCTGCGGAGCACAGGAACCAATCTTCGTCAGTATTCGTCGAGTACTACACATTTCAGGCCGCCGGCGAGCCCAAGTTTGTCCTCCAACCATCAGATAGATGGTTCGGCCAATTTCTCGCAGAAGGCGAGATGCTCTGGAACGGCGCCGCCGAGGTACAGACCGTTCAACCGGACACACTGCCCGAACGACCTCTCGACCCTGTCCGCAACGAAGACCACTGACTCACGCAGGCGATCACCTGCCCAGTTGGCTTGCAGGCACCGGTGCTGCCTACCGGTCGGAGGCCTGGTCGTCGCCGGGGACGACCAGGCCGCACTCGTAGGCGAAGACGACGGCCTGGACCCGGTCCCGGAGGCCGAGTTTGAGCAGCACCCGGGAGACGTGGGTCTTCACCGTCGCCTCGCCCACGAACAACTGGTTCGCGATCTCCGTGTTGGTCAGGCCGCGTGCGATCAGGCCGAGCACTTCCCGCTCCCGCTCGGTCAGATCCGCCACCAGGTCCGGCCGGTAGACCCGCTCACCGCCGCCGGTGAATCGCTTGATCACCCGCCGCGTCACCTCGGGAGCCAGCAGGGCGTGCCCGGAATGGACCACCTGGATCGCGTCGACCAGGTCCTCCGGCGCGGTGTTCTTCAGCAGGAACCCGCTGGCCCCGGCGCCGAGCGACTCGAACAAGTAGTCGTCGCGGTCGAACGTGGTCAGGATGACCACCTTGCCGGCATCGGCGGCGACGATCCGCTGGGTCGCGGCGATTCCGTCCAGGCCAGGCATCTGCACGTCCATCAGGACCACGTCGGGCCGCAGTTCGACCGCCAGTTCGACCGCCCGCTCGCCGTCCGCGGCCTCACCGACGACCTCGATCTCGGGCTCCACCGACAGGATCATCCGGAACCCGGCCCGGACCAGGGCCTGGTCGTCGACCAGCAGCACGCGCATCGGCGTACCGGTGTTACTCATCTGTGGTGGACTCCCTCGTCGGCCGGTGCGGAAAGCTGGTCCCCGGGACCTTTGATCGGAATCCGGGCGCGGACCCGGAAGCCGCCGACCGGCCGCGGGCCGATCTCGCTCTCGCCACCGAGCAGGCTGACCCTCTCGCGGATGCCGACGTGACCCAGCCGGCTGCCTACCGGGGCGTGCTTAGGCCGGCCGTCGTCGATCACCTCGACCTCGACCGCGGTGTCGCCGAGGTACCGCAAGGTGACGTGCGCTGTGCGCGCGGTCGAGTGCCGCCGGACGTTGGTGAGCGCCTCCTGGGCGATCCGGTAGACCGACACCGACACCGTCTCCGGCAGCTTGACCGGGTGGCCGATCTGGTGGAATCCGACGGACAGTTGGTCACCGTTGACGGTCGAGATCAGGCCCGGCAGCCGGTCCGCACCGGCCTGCGGCGCCTTGATCGCAGGCGCGCCGACCTCCTCGTCCAGGTCCGGATCGGCCGCACGCAGCATGCCGAGCAACTGGCGCATCTCGTTCACCGCCGTCCGGCTGGACTCCTCGATCACGCTCAGCGCGGCCTTCGAGGCCTCTGGGTCGGTGTCCAGCACTCGGCGGGCGCCGCCGGCCTGGACCCCGATGCTGCTGATGTGGTGGGCCACCACGTCGTGCAGCTCGCGGGAGATCCGCAGCCGCTCGTCGATCACCGCGCGATGGGCGTTCGCCTGCTGCTGAGCGGCCAGCTCGGCGGCCTGACGCTCCAGCTCGTCGTGCTGTCGCGCCGTCCGCCAGGCGGTCCGTCCCCAGAAGTACGCGCCGAAGAAGTAGGCGACGTTGATCCCGATGTTCAGGATCACGTACGAGACGTACGGCGACAGCAGGCCTTGGCCGAGTCCCTTGATGGTGTCGTTCTGCAAAGCCTTGACGAAGCCGTAGAACAACCAGCTGAACATGCCGGCGACGACCACGCTCATCGTCACCTTGAGCCGCCGGCGGTCCGGCGCCCAGGCCGTCGCTGCGTAGATCGCCATGAACAGCGCCGCCTGGGTGACGATGTTGGCGCCGAACGCGACCGGCACCCGCTCGCCGGCGGTGAAGAAGAGCAGCGCGACCACGACCAGTAGGACGAGCGGGTATCGCCGCCGCAGGCACAACGGCAGCGCTACCGCCGCACTCAGCAGGTAGCCCTCGATGCCGCCGGCCCCCATGTCCATATGCATCGGCGCCGAGCTGCGGACGAGTTCTGTCCCGCAGACACCCGCCGCTGCCATCACCAGGCCCAGCACCACGTCCTGCCGCAGTTCGCGTCGCGACGGGCGCGGGCGGCTCCATTCGGAAGCCTTCGCCGGCGACCGGGTCGCAACTGGCCACGCCGGCTGCGGTGCAGGCTGGGAAGTGGCCACGGTTGACCACCCTACGGGTGGCACCGGTCACCGGCCGGCACGCCGCGTATTCTGGTGGCCGTGACGATCGTTCCAGAAGGACGGAAGCTGCTCAGGCTCGAAGTGCGCAACGCGGAGACCCCGATCGAGCGCAAACCCGAGTGGATCAAGACGCGCGCCAAGATGGGCCCGGAGTACCAGAAGCTGCAGGCGCTGGTGAAATCCGAGCAGCTCCACACGGTGTGCCAGGAGGCCGGCTGCCCCAACATCTTCGAGTGTTGGGAGGACCGCGAGGCCACCTTCCTGATCGGTGGGGACCAGTGCACCCGGCGCTG
>JAWWOY010000424.1:0-8698 GCA_033851195.1 Kribbellaceae bacterium
GGGCAGCAGCACCCAGGCCGCTGAGTCACGGTCGAGATACCAGCGCCAGAGCAGAGCCAACCCGGCCGCGCACAGTGCCGCGATCGCGGGCGCCATCGCCGTTGTGTAGTAGGGGTGCATGATCCCCCGCGCGAAGCTGAAGACGAGGGCGGTGACGAGCAGCCAACCACCCCACAGGAACCAGCCCGCCCGGCTGACCGGATCCCCGGTCGTCTTGCGGACCATCGCCCGTACGCCGGCAGCCGACACCACGGCCACGACCAACAACGACAGCGGTAGCAACCACGAGATCTGCCCACCGACCAGCTCGTTGAACATCCGGAAAAGGCCCGGCTCCCCGCCGAACGACCCGGTGGTCGTTTTGCCGCCCTGCACTGTGATCATGCCACCGGTCTGCCCCTGACCGGAGACCCGGCCGAACCCGTTGTAGCCGACGATCAGATCCCACGCGGTCCCGTCCGTACTGCCGCCGGCGTACGGCTTGCTCCCAGGCCACCAGTCGTGCAGCGCGACCCACCAGAACGACGACACCACCAGCACCCCGCCCGCGCCGAGCAGCTCGAGGACGCGTCGCTTGACCGGCCCGGTGGTCCCGACCAGGAAGGCGAGCGCGAGAGCGGGCACGACGATCCACGCCTGCAGCATCTTGGTGACGAACCCGCAACCGACGAAGAACGCGCACCACAACAACCACCTTGTCCGGCCACCAGCCGATGCGGCCCGCACCGAGCGGGTGACGGCGTACGCGGCGGCGACCAGGAGCAGGACCAGCAAGGTATCCGGGTTGTTGGTCCGGTTGATGGCGACCGTGATCGGCGTGAGTGCGAAGATGAATGCGCTGAGCAGGGCGGTACCGTCACCGGCCCACAGCCGCACCGTGCGGTGTAGCAGGAATACCGCCGCGACGCCCTCGAGCACCTCGGGCAGCAGCAGCGACCAGCCGTGGAACCCGAAGATCAGTACCGAGATCGCCTGGGGCCACAGTGCCATGGGCGGTTTGTCGACCGTGACGACGCCGTACGGATCGAAAGAGCCGAAGAGGAAGTTCGAGAAGCTCTCAGTCATGGACTTGACCGCGGCCGAGTAGTAGGTGTTGCCCATCTGTCCGGCGCCGATCTTCCACGCGTAGAGCAGACCGGCAAGCAGGCAGATCGCCACCAGCGCCCAGGTCCGCCACGAGCCTCTTGCCACAGGCAACCTGTTGGCCGTCCCGTCGGAGGTTGGGGCGATCGCCGATTCGGTAGCCACCGTCATCAATTGTCCTTTCCAGGTTTGAAGATCCAGCGTCGAAGTAACAGAAACCTTCCGGCGGTGCCGAGTCCGGAGGAGACGAGCAGCACCGACAGCTCCAGCAGTCGGGAGGGGTTGGCTGCGGACGCGTGCAACAGGAGCAGCGCGGCCGAAGTGAACAGGTAGTAGAGACCGAACACGACCAGGCCTTGGACATGGACGCGGGTCCGGCCGGTCGAGGTGTGGGGCCCGGCGAAGGTGAATCGCCGGTTGGCCTCGGTGTTGAGCAGCGTGGTGATGACCAGCGCGCCGAGGTTGGCGGCCAGCAGCGGCCACCATTGCCGGAGCAGTGCGTACAGGATGAGGTTGGCCACCGTCGAGAACGCGCCGACCAGGGTGAACGACACCAACTGCCACGACAGTCCACCCCCGCGGCGTCCCAGTACCGCGTCGGGATGCGCGGCGCGCGGCTCGGGCCGCCGCGGTAGGTCGGCCACCCGCGCCTGCCCGGACGCCTTCGCCCGCGCCATCCTGAGGAGTCCACGTACGTCGTCCCATGCGGTACCGACCACGTCGACCCGGCTGTCGGTGTCCTCGATCCAGTCAACCGGCACCTCGTGCACCCGCAACCCGTTGTGCTCGGCAAGCAGCAGCAACTCGGTGTCGAAGAACCATGAGTCGTCCTGCACGTGACCCAGCAAGGGCCGGACGACATCGGTCCGGGCGGCCTTGAACCCGCACTGCGCATCGGAGAACCGGGCACCGTGCATCAGGCGAATCAGCTGGTTGTAGGCCCGCGAGACGAATTCCCGCTTCGGGCCGCGAACCGTCCGCGCGCCCGGCGCCAGCCGGGATCCGATCGACAGGTCAGAATGCCCGTTGACCAGCGGCGCGACCAACGGCAGCAGCGCGTCGAGTCCGGTGGACAGGTCCACGTCCATGTAGACCACGACATCGGCGTCACTCGCACCCCACGCCTCGCGCAACGCCAGCCCGCGGCCCTTACGGTCCAGGTGCACCACCCGGACCCGCTCGAAATCCGCAGCCAGCGACAGCGCCACGTCCAGCGTGCCGTCCGTACTGGCGTTGTCCACCACGGTGATCGTGGTCCGGAACGGAAAGTGCCTGGACAGGAACTCGTCCAGCACCCGCAGACACCCCGGCAGCGATCGTTCCTCGTTGAAAACCGGCACGACGACGTCGACGGTTGCGGTCTTCGCCGGAGCATCCGGCTCGGTTCCGGTGGTCATGCCCCAGGTCTATCGATGGCAGCCGATGGGTGACCGATGGTCGATCCATAGGAAATCCATAGATCCGGGCTGAGATGATGTGCTGGTGCGGATTCTGCTGGTCGAGGATGAGCAGCCCTTGGCGAAGTACGTCGCGACCGGGCTGCGCAAGCACGGCTACGCGGTCGACATCGCCTTCGACGGCCGCACCGCCCTGGAGAAGTGCGAGCTCACGCCGGACGACGTCGTCGTACGGGACCGGGAATCTCCCGATGCTGCACGGGGAGGCGGTCTGCCGGCAACTGGCTGAGCGAGGCATGTCGCGGATCCTGATGCTCACCGCGTCCGGTGCGGTCGAGGACCGGGTCGACGGGTTGACACTCGGCGCCGACGACTACCTGGGCAAGCCGTTCGCGTTCTCCGAGCTGATCGCCCGAGTCGGTGCACTGTCCCGGCAGTACCCCGGCCCGGCCGCCGATGCTCCGGACCGCCGACGTGTCCCTCGACCCGGCCCGGCGTACGGCGGAACGCGCCGGCCGGCCGATGTACCTGACTCCCAAGGAATTCGGGGTGCTCGAGCAACTACTGGCCGCCGCCGGTGACGCGGTCAGCGCGGAGACGCTGCTGGACAAGGTGTGGGACGAGCACGCCGACCCGTTCACCAACGCGGTCCGGATCACGATCGGCACGCGGCGCCGCAAGCTCGCCGATCCACCGCTGATCGAGACCGTCACGAGCGCCGGATACCAGATCAGTACAGGTGCCTCCACCTGACCGCCGGGCCCGGCTCACGGTCCTGTACACCGGCATGGTCCTTGCCGCCGGCATCGTTCTCACCGCACTGACGTACGTCCTGATGCACCGGGCGCTGGGCCGGCGGCTCGCGGTCGTGATTGTCGCAAGGGGGCCGGCCCGGGACCGCTCCCGCCACTGCCGGAAGACTTTGAGCGGGTCGGCGAGCAACTGCGGCAGACCACGCTTTCCGAGTTCCTGGTCGACCCGGAGATCCTGACGAGGGTCGCGGTGGATAGCCCGTTACTGGACACCTATCGGTCGTGAAACTCCCGGCTCGCAGGTGGAGATCATTATGGAGGCGGGTCGTGCCGGAGTCGTTCGATGAACTGCTCGCAGAATGCAAGCAGTCCGCTATCAAGCTGGAGTTCCGTCGGGGGATGGCTTGGTCGTCGGTCGTGTGGGTTGGCGTTGGCTACCGCTCAAAGGTACGGGATCCGGTCCGGTCAACTGCGAAGGTTAGTGCTTGTACGCCACGAGGTCCCGGACTTCGGCGGCGCAGCCCCACGACAGGGAGACTCCGGCGCCTCCGTGTCCGTAATTGTGGATCAGCCGGGTGCCGTGAACGGATCCTGCTTCCAGACGAATTTGCGGGCGGGTTGGGCGGAGTCCGGCCCTGTGCTCGATCACGTCCGCGTCGCGAAGAAGGGGTTCGATGTCGGCGCAACGGGCGATGATCGCTTCGGCGGTGGCTGGATCCGGCTCTCGGTTCCAGTCGCCGGCAACTGCGACGCCGCCGAGCAGGAGCGTGTCGCCCTGTGGAAGAAAATGGGTGAGATCGGGTGACGAACCGGTGTCTTCGCTAAAGAAGGTCCCGATGCCGGGGTTGCTGACGACGACGAACTGACCGCGGATCGGGTATAGCGAGTCGTCGTTCGCCAGTTTGCGAGCGCCTAGGCCGGCGCAATTGATGATGGCAGCGACGTTCCCAGACAACTCGGCGAGGTCGTCCACCCGGCGATGCTCTATGTGGCCACCTACTTGCTGCAACCGAGCTCGCAGGTAGGCGAGGTATGTAGGCATATCGAGTACAGGCACTATGTAATGCCAGCCGACTAGGAATCCGCCAGGTAGCTGGTCGATCCGGCTCTCCATGAATCCAGGGAGCTGGCGGGCCCACTCGGGCATCGCCGCATCTGCCCGGGACGCCTCCAGTCCAGGCACAAGCCGGACACCTGTGTTTGGCATATCAGCGAGCTCGGTGAGCACCTGGAGGGTTTGTTGGCCCCAGATGCTGACCTTGTCGTATGGCTCGACGTGGTAGGGCCCCCATGAGGCGCCCGCGGCCAGTGATGTCCTACCAGGGACCTCGTCGGCTAGGACCGTGACTTGGTAGCCCCCCTCGGCGAGGTTGACTGCCGATGTGAGTCCGATGACGCCGGCTCCAACCACGAACACAACATTCGAGTCGGCCATGGAATGACCTTAGCCCGAGTCGCGGGCTGAGCGTGTCACATGGGCTGCCTAGCTAATGCTGCGCGGAGCTCAGGAACAAAGGCGGCGACGAACTCGTTGCGCGTGCGCCGATTGAGTTCCGAGGCTAGATGCCGCAGCAGTATGACGCTGCGCGGCGAGCGGACCTGGCCGAGTCTGGCCAGTGCTGTTCGGCCTGTCTGGCACGCTTCTTCGACCTCGCCACGAGTTGCAGCTCCGAGAGCTAGCCATGAACCCTCGTACAGAGCCCTCCTCTGAGGTCCCTTGCCGACGGATACGTTGTGTGCACCTGTGCGGAGTAATGCCTGCCCTTTACGAACGCGCTGACGTCCGCCGCCGTCATCGCCTGCGTCGCGCTGACGCCGTCCCATCATGATCAGCGAGTAGCCGGCCTGGCAGTCGAGATGATTGGGCGTCAGGTAGTACATCCAAGTGGGGTCCTGGTCGATGTTGCGACGGTCGATCAGGTCGAGCGCCTCGCCGTGAGACCGGCTGAATTCGCGGTCCATGCCTGCTCCGGCGTAGGCATGGGCGAGTCTGCTAGCAACTGATGCACGGACGCTGGCGGTCGATCGGACCGTTACACGCGCTGCTGCTTCACCCAAGGCAATCGCGTCCTCTGCCTCGTTTAAGAAAGTCGCCTGAACGGAGAGGTCGGCGAGCACATGCCCAGCCATCGCCTTATTTCCCGAGTCATGTGCTGCTCTCAACGCGGTGAATAGATAGCGCTGTGCGAGCCCCTGCTGGTCGGCGTCGTGCGCCATCCATCCGGCCAGTTGTGCGAGGTCGGCGAGGGCCATCAACAGGCGTCGGGTGATGGAGGCGCTATGGCCGCCCTCGCCAAGTACCAGAGACACTGCGCGGACCTGGGCGCCCACATACTTGAGGTTGGCGGCGCCGCCCTGGGCGTCGTCGAGTTGCTGAAGCAGCGGAATACTCTGCTCGATCTGCGCAACTAGTGGGCTGTCATGGTCATCCTCGGCAACGCTGAAATGGCCAGGCGCGACCTCAGCGGCAAGGTAGGCGAAAACGGCCCTGGTGAGAACAGTGCCTGACACCGCGAGGAACGCTCTTCGATCGGTCAGCCCCCTCGAGACCCAGTCCTTGGCTATTTGGACAGTTGAAGCCGGAGTCCAGGGCAGATCGATACCGCTGGTGGCCAGTTGGACCGCTGAGTCGGAGGCTGTCCCTGGCCAAAGGGACTCGACGTCGACGGGCCGGCCAAGCCGTCGGGAAAGCGCGTACGCCGCTTGCGCGGGCAAGGGTTGGCGTGGTGCGCCGCCCGAGTCGCGCCAATAGTACGGCGCAGTTTCGGACACTGCGCCGCCACCGAACAGAGCGTTGATCTCGCGCGCCAGCGCGCGAGGGCTCCAACCCGCCTCGTCCAGGTGGGCGGACAGGGCCTCGTTCACGGCAGTCGACGCCCTCACCTCCTAGCGCGAACAGAACCCAATCGTAGCTTGGCGTCGCCGTGCACTGACAGTCCGGAGTTGACGTATTTGACGTGACGATGGCCTGCCTTGGATCTCGTGTGGCCGGTTTGCTGGTGACAAAGGCAACTGAAGAGCCATAGAGCGGATGTGATCCTGAGTGTCCACGAGCACCTACGTGATGGTGGCCGGCTTCGTTGTCGCTGGCGTGATCTATGTCTGTGCCTGTCGTGACATATCGCGAGAACTCAGCGAGGTCGATCTGCATTCCAGCGACGAGCCGATCATCGCTGCCCCTGCCGAGCGCGCGCACCGTGCCGATCGACCACCCCTGAGGCCGGCGGAGCCGGCGCCCTTGGCCCCAGCGCCAGCGCCGGTTCCGCCATTCCAGGCTTGACCCGGCCTTGACACCGGTGGATGTCCGTCTCCACCCGTCTTGGGAGGCTTCGTGAGCACACCCGTACCGCTCTTGACTCGTGATCGATTTCAGCAGCCTTGCTGCGGTGGAAGTTCGAGCAGGAGTCGGTGCCTGATGGTCGCGGGAGCGGCCCCCTGAACGGCGAGGTCGGCGTGCTGGTCCCTGTCACCCGCGCCGGCCCCGCCTTCCAACTAATGAGGAGAGTGGCTATGTCTGTGGTCCAGCAGTTGAGGGAGCAGTTGCATCACATGTCGAGGGAAGCAAACCGGGCCGCAGGCAGTCTGGGTGGCTTCCAGAACAACTTCGGACAGAGCAGTGCCCAGGTGCAGGCTCTGATCGCGGGATCGGCCACTGGCACCGACCGCGACATCAGCGAGCTGCTCGACGCGGCTAGCAAGGCGGTCGGTCACGCTGTCGAGGCACTGCAGATTGCTGCCGCAGGCTGTGCCAGCTATGCGAATCAGATCTAGGTCGAATGCCCTCGGACCTGCAGCGTGCCGCTCAGGGCCTGGTCGAGTGTCTCGACCAGGTCCCGAGCATGGTCGGTTATCTCCAGCGGTTGGCGGCGCAATGTCGCGAGAACGCGGCGTTCGTTGCCGATTTCTCATCGGGAAACCCTGCTGCGCGGCAGGCGGCCATGCAGTTAGATGCGGCCGCGCGGTGCTGCGATGAGGCTGCACACCTAGCCGGCATAACACCCGGCAAGGCGCGAGACTGGGCAACGGCGATGGTCGGCGGCACCGGCGGCGCAACCGCAAGGTTGAGCCGCGGTGGAGAGCCTGCCAGGGCGACGATCAAGTCGGATAACGACGCCAAGCCGTTGAGACCATTTGTACGTAGTTCATCGGGAGGCCGCGGAGCGTGGAATCCGGAGCTTAACAAACCAGCGCCGAACACAACCTACGTAGTCGACAATCGCTACACGTTTACCACAGACGACAACAGCCGCGTCATTCTGGTCGAGGGTCGACTGGCCGTTGGTGACAAAGATCGGTCGCCCTATCGGCAGCAGGTGGCAGGTGGTGACGACCGCCAGGTTGACCTCGACGACGGCGGTCACATCATCGCCAACCGGTTCATGGGTCCGAGCGAGGCTATCAACCTGGTTGCCCAGTTGCGCGCGCAGAACCGGCCGAGCGCTCTGGACAGCGCGAACTGGTATGCCCTCGAACGAAGATGGGCGAACGCGGTAGCAGAGGTTCCACCGAAGACGGTCGAGGTCAGCATCGCTATCCGGTACCCGGAAGATAGTCTCCGTCCATCGTCGTTCCGTGTCCGGTACCGCATCGATGGCGGCGACTGGCAAGTCCAACGCTTCAACAACTAACTCTGGAAGGACGGCACCACAATGGACTCCGAAGATGCAGGGCGCATCGAAGCGGTAGCGCAAGCGTTCAGTCGATCGGCGCCCGCGGACTGGAGCAGTATCCGTGTGGAGGCATCCTCGGTTACAGAAGTTACGGGTTTTACGGCGAGGGCCACTCTCCCGGGCGGCGAGGTGCAGAGCTTCTACATCGAAGACGACGAGCTCGAGGACAGGGTAATTGACGAGGTTGAGAACTTGCGCCGCCAGATGGCTACGCGGAGCGGGGATCGGGGTGCCTGGTTCACGATGACGATCGACGTCAGCAGCGATGGGAAGTACTCGGCGCAGTTCGACTACGAGTCGAAGCCCAAGTTTGACTTTGAGGTGAGCCGGGAGTCATTGCTGGCTGACCTCGAAGAATTTCCACGATCTACCGAGTTCTACCCTGAATGGCTGCGCTAACCCAGGCTAGACCATCCTCATCGGCCATCCGCCGCTCAGCTCATTTGCCTCCGGTCGCGCTGCGTCCCACCCTGCGAAAGCGATCGCGCCACCACGCGTCATCAGCGCGCCGGACCGATTCATCGGCGGCGACGCGGACGCCAACCCGACCACTCACTGTCGCCAGCTCCTCAATGGTGGGCAGGGTCCCACCAGTGTGGATGACCACCCGTATATCCACAGCGGACATCGATAGGTTCGTCGGTATGTGCGCAGCGCACGTGTCGGCCCGAGCCGCCGATGCCTAGCGTCAGAGGATGAGCAATGACCGACTCGTCGACCTGACAGGCCGTGTGGTTGTCGTCACCGGAGGTGCGAGTGGTATCGGCGCAGCCTGCGCGACCCGCCTGGCCGAATC
>JAWWOY010000502.1:0-2607 GCA_033851195.1 Kribbellaceae bacterium
TCTTGTTGAGCCCGTGCGAGCTCCCCGTAACCAGTCTTCATGTTGCTCCCCGTGTTGCCCAGTTGGCCGTGCACGACCAGCAGACCCTCAGCAGCCTACGCGACGACGAGTTGAGTAGACGTACTCAAGGCGTTGTGGCGCGCGGGCCCGGATAGTGATTCGGGAGGCACGACTCGTTGTGACCACCCGAGCCACAAGCTCACTGGCAGCGCCGAAGCACTTGCCATCCTCCACTGCGGCCTGCCGGCCGTCGACCTGTACGGCGCTCGCGCGCTCGGGTTGATCCCCGCGACTGCTATCGACGGCCTGACCTATGCAGGGCCGTCGTGCGCACTCGTTGCCGCGATCAACCTGCTGATGTCCCGATTCGCTCCGCCGCCATCGCCCTGGCCGTGGTCGGCGCGTGCTCGATCCGCTTCGCCTGCCGTCCTCGGCCGAAGTCACTTGGCCAGGCCGAGCAGTACGGCGTCAGCGGCGCGACCGTCCGAGAGGCCGTCCGCGTCCTCGCCACCGTGGGGTTGGTGAGCGTCCGTCACGGCACCGGATCCTTCGTCACCGCAGAGTCCGACACCATGATCGGGATGTCCATCGCCTCCGTGGTGCGACTGGAAGGCGTCGGTGCCACCGAGGTGCTCGGGGTACTCGGATCCTCAACAGGCACGCGGCGCAGTTGGCGGCGGGGGAGGCTACCGACGCCGAGATCGCCTCGCTTCGAGAGATCGCCGAGAAGTTGGCTGTGGTCGACAACACCGATCGCACCGTCGAGGACCTCAGGACCTTTATGCGGCGCTTGTCCGAGATCTCCCACAACGCACTGCTCGCCGCCCTGTGTCGGTTCTTGGTCGACGTGCAGGTCGAGTTGGCGTTCGAGATGAGCGGCGGCCGCGTGTCCGAGTGGCGGCGGGTCGCCGGTGGGCTGCAGGCGGACCGGCTCGCCGTCGTCGAGGCCCTGGAGAGCCGCTCCGCCGAGCGGGCGGCCGAGGCTGTCGATGCGCATACCGCGCGCGCGGTCAGCCTGATCCTGTCGACCCCACAGGCGAAGAAGATCCAGATCTCAGACCCCGGCTACGCGCAACTGCTCGCCGGCCTGCTCAACACCCGGCTCGGCTCGGCCGCGCACTGAACGTCGTCGGCGGCTACCCGCGGACGCCCACCACACAGACAACTGGAGGAACCGATGAAGATCGTTCACTTCGACAACGACAACTGGGCGAAGGACCACCCCGGCGGCATCATGTACTTCCAGCACTTGCTCAAGGGAGAGCCGAACTCGCCGGACAACTTCATGTACGTCCTGGCCAGGCAGGAGGGCGAGTGGTCGATGCCGCGGCACCGCCACAACTTCGAGCAGATCCGGCTCCCGCTCGTCGGGGAGAACACGACCTACGGCCGTGGCCTGGTCCTCAAGGAGGGCCAGGTCGGGTACTTCCCCGAGGGTCTGTCCTACGGTCCCCAGGAGTCGCCGATGAACGGTATGGGGCCTGGCGAGCCACTCGGGCTGACCCTGCAATTCGGCGGCTCGTCCGGCTACGGCTTCATGAGCATCGAGCAACGCCGCCAGGCGATGCGCGAGCTGATCGAGGCCGGCGGCAGCTTCGAGAAGGGCGGCTACTACATCCGCCCAGACGGCAAGCGGCAATGGGGCCTGAACAGCGTCTGGGAGCACGTCTTCGGCGAGCGGCTGAAGTACCCCCGCCCGCGCTACAACCAGCCCATCGTCGCCGACCCGAAGCGGTTCAACTGGCTGCCGGTCGAGGGCACCGAGGGCGTCAACCAGAAGTATCTGGGCGCGTTCTCCGAGCGGGGGTCTGGGTTGAGATGATCAAGCTCCAGCCCGGGGCCACCTGGTCGTCGATCGACAAGCGTGCCCTGCGACTGGCTCGCCGTGCTCTCCGGTGACGATGAGTGCGACCGTGAGAAGATCAGCCACCTGACCGCCATTCAGGCCGACGCCGGCGAGACCCTGGAACTGTCCGCGGCGTCGACGTCGCTGGAGCTGTTCTTGATCGGCCTTCCCCCAGTGGTGCTGCCCCCGGCCGAGTCGCAGGAGTACGACCTGGAGGAGATCCCCGCAGAGGACCGCGAACCGGTCGGGCAGTCGAGCTGAGGCCGGACAGATGTTGACGCCGGAGCTTGCGGAGGATTCATGACCCAGATACGTGTTGAACAATGATCCGGGCCGCCTCGTCGACATACGCGACACCCAGGCTGCCCCATCATCTGTGCCATGCCCGCCGACAGCTACATCCAGGCCCGGCCCTCCGTGTGTCAACTCCACAGCGCCCGGTCACAGACCCGGGCCCGACCAAACGCAGGAGAACCGGGTGATTAGGCTCTCGGTCATGCGCGTAGTCGTCGTCGGAGGCACCGGTCATATCGGCACGTATCTCGTCCCCCGGTTGGTGGCGCAGGATCACGAGGTGATCGTGATCAGCCGCGGCCGACGATCTCCGTACCACTCGCAAGGTGGCTGGCAGCGAGTGCGGTTCCACAACGTCGACCGGGATGCCGCAGATGCGGCCGGCACCTTCGGGGCCACGGTCGCAGCGCTGGATCCGGACGTGGTGATCGACCTCATCTGCTTCACCGAGGACAGCGCACGGCAAC
>JAWWOY010000506.1:0-7137 GCA_033851195.1 Kribbellaceae bacterium
GCTCGTCCACCAGGCCGCGGTCGAAGAACCGCACGGCAAAGCCATCCGGCGCATACAGTCCGTCTCCGAGGTCATCGCCATCACCGCGCCGGCTGTGCCACTGGTCGTCCGTGGACCAGACCGTATAAACGAACAGGCCGCCCGGACGCAAGACCCGGCGGATCTCGTTCACCAGTGACCGGAGCTCGCCGCGGGACAGAGCCATGTTCAGCAGCAGGTTCGCGTACACAGCGCCGACCGTCGCATCCGCGGGTGGCAGCGGATCGCGGACGTCGTGCAGTGCTGCCGTCACCCGATCGTCCAGGCCTTCGCGCTGTGCATCCAGCCTCAGCTGGTTCAGCGCCGATTCGCTGAAGTCGGTGGCATGGACGCTGAATCCCTGCCTGGCAAGGTACAGAGCGTCCCTGCCGTGCCCAGCGCCCAACTCCAGCACATCATCGATGCCCGCGGCCCCGAACAGCCGGGCGGTCCAGCAGGCCGCCGCCGACGGCTCCGTGCCATGCAGCCTCGGCTCTCCCGCGTAAGCCGCCTGCCATCTCTCTTGTTGAGCCCGTGCGAGCTCCCCGTAACCAGTCTTCATGTTGCTCCCCGTGTTGCCCAGTTGGCCGTGCACGACCAGCAGACCCTCAGCAGCCTACGCGACGACTTGTTGAGTAGACGTACTCAGGCGCTGCGGCGCGCTGGCTCGGATAGCCTGCCGGTCTCTATCCAAGCCGCCATCATGGCTTTCCTCGCCTCGGTCGCCCTGGTCGGCGCCGTACCGGCAAGCCGCCACAAGCTCAGCGGCACCGCCGAGGCACTTGCCATCCTCGGCTGCGGCCTCCTGGCAGTCGACCTGTACGGCGCTCGCGCGCTCGGGTTGATCCCCGCGACTGCCATCGACGGCTTGACCTATGCCGGGCTCTCGTGCGCACTCATTGCCGCGATCAACCTGTTGATGTCCCGAATCGCTCCCAAGATGATGACGTTCGGTCTCGCCGCCGTGATCGTCGGCCAGCTTCCACTCACCCTGGTGTTGTCCGATCGGGTCGACCTGGCTTTGTTCCTCCTCGGTCTGCTGGCGCAGGTCGCCATCACCTTGCTCTGGACAACGAAGGGCACCAGGTCAGTACGGATCACCGGCGCGATCTGCGCGGCTCTCGTCTTCGGGGCAACCTGTTTGCCGCAATTGCCGGCCGGCGAACGCTGGAGGACGACCGCCGCCGCCACCGCACTTGCACTCGCCGAGCTGTTCCGCGCACGTCATCCTTGCGATGCTGCGGACGGCACTGATCGTGGTCGCCGGGTTCGATCTGATGTTGTGTCTGGTGCGCGAAGACCTCTTGCAACTCGGGTTGCTGGCCGCAATTGTTGCCGTGCTCGCGGTCATCGCGGCTTGGCGTCAACGCATCCCGCTGGCCAACGCGGCCGCCACCGTCAGTTATGCAACCCAGCTCGCGATCGTGCTCGTCGCCGTGGGCGGCTTCATCGACAACTGGACGGCCGCCGTCGCCCTGGCCGTGGTCGGCGCCTGCTCGATCGGCTTCGCCTGCCTGTACGTCGGACTGCCACCCGTGCGGGCTGCACTTGTGCCAGCCGGCGTGGCGGTAGTACTGGCAGAGCTCACGGTGCTGACTGTCTCGCCGGACATCGGGACGGGTGGTGCTGGCGATCACCGCGGCACCGCTGGTTGCCTACGGCAACCGCAGTCGGCCTGCTTGGCTGGCGCGACCAGTCCAGCTGGGTCTTCCTCGGACCGGGACTGCTCCTGGGCCTCGTACCATCAGCACTCATCGCCAACAGCAACGACGGGGCCCTGCGGCTGGCGCTGGTGGTTGCGGCAGCGGTGGCCATCACTTTGCCAGGCGTCCGTCTCTCACTCCAGGCGCCATTCGTCATCGGCGTGGCCGTACTTGCCAAGGTCGGAGTCTTGCAGTTCCTTCAGGTGGCACCGATGATCCCCCGCTGGATCACCCTCGGCCTGGCCGGCGCAATCTCCTAGGGGTCGGCGCCAGCTACGAACGCCGCCTGCAAGAAGCCAAGCAAGCCGCCCGCTGGGTAGCGGCTCTCCGCTGACCAGCGGTCGTGGACCGCAACCAGGCCAGCCGGCGACTCGCCCAGTACGTCAACCAATTGTTTGATCCGATTGGCGCCCTTTCACGACGAGGAGATCTTCCGCATACTGGCATTCCTGACATCGGCAAGCACGGGGGGGTAAATGGCCGACCGCGGCGACCCGGAATCAGCCAACCCGCTGGTAGTGGCCCACGTGCTGGAGAAACTACGGGGTCGAGGCGGGCTCGTTCTGGCGCGCCTGCAGGAGGGACGGAGCGGGAGCGCCGCACCACTTCTCGACCTGCCTGCGATTCGAGATCGCGCCGCCGACCGAAACATCGAACTTGCGGCGGCGGCACTGGACATCGTCGCTCAGTGCGTACGCGATACCGACGACGGTACTCATCGAATCGTGGCCGACGTGGTTCTGGCCCTCGGACTGTTCTCCGATGTCTACTCCAGCCACGGCCTCGACGAAAAGACTGTCAGCGCTCTACGTGCCGATTCCCTGGGCAAGCGCCGGAGCACGCTGCTCACCCACTGGCGGCGACTGCATGAGGCATTGGATGTAGCGCCCGGCGTGCCGCCCAGCGATCGCACCCTGCGGGGAACGACCGAACCAGCAGTGCTGAAAGAACTCGCTCGTCAACTGATCTGGCGTGGTTCCTCGCCCATCAACGTCAAGAAGGCCGCGGCTTCGACGGCAACTGAGGTAGCGCCGCGAGACTCATCGATGCGTCCTAGACCCCGGGTGATCGTGGTCGGCGGAGCAGTGATGGACGTCACTTTCAGCATCAAGGCGCTGCCGCAGCATGAGACGTCAACCGAAGCACACGGTTTCGACTTGTCGCCCGGCGGGAAAGGGTTCACTCAGGCCATAGCCGCTGCCAGATTAGGGCTCGACGTATCACTGATCGCAGCCTTGTCCGACGATCGGTACGGCGAGGAGATCGTCCAGCGCTTGCGAGAAGCCGGAGTAGACACCTCCTTGCTGAAGATCGTTCCGGGAGCGCAAACGGGATTCACCGGCGTTATTGAAAGAGAACTCGGCGACAGCACAGCGGTGAACTGGCGGGGAGAGGCACGCCTCGATGTCGAAGACATCGATCAATGGTCGGAGCAACTCGCTCAGTCTGATGCCGTACTGACGACGTTCGAGATCCCGCGCGAGACGGTGCAACGAACATTGGCTCTCGCGAACGCTACCCAAGAGGTCAAACCGCTGGTGATCGTCACACCCGCGCACCCCTATTCGGGCGACACGATATCCCACCGCTCCTTGCTGGATATCGACTATCTCGTGGGTCGCCTATGGGAACTGGAACGCCTCTTCCCTCAAGGTCAGGAAAAACTCGATCGTGCACACGTCACTCGATACCTGTTGGAGCATGGAGTAAAAACTCTCTGTATATTGGGCGACGGTGGCTGCACCATATACTCCGAAACCGACTCCGAAGCCTTCAGTGTGCCAGTACATGCCTCGATCTACAAAGAATCCGCGATGGCCCGAGACGCATTTTGTGCAGCGCTCGCCGCCAAACTGGTCGACGACCACCAGGAGTTTTCGCAGCAGACCGCGATCTGGGCTTCAACAGCGATGGCATGTGCAGCTGAAGACTTCTCTCTCGCTACCCCGATGCCGGATCGCGGTCGCATCGAGCGTAAGCTCAGAGTCTTGAATCTTCGGTAGTGCGACCGGGACCGCGCCAATTGGCAACAATCGTCTCCAGTTGGCACGCACTGAACAAGGCGGACCTCAGGCGGCCATCAAATTGGCAGCGGAAGTCCCGAACCCCCCTGGCAACGGCGCCAATAAATCGTCTTGACACCCAGTTGCCCCGGTGTTGACTGATTCCAATGACGCAGCAGACGGTGGCGCATCTCAACTGAGGCAAACCCCCGGCAATGCGGGCGTCGGACTCACTGCGAGCCACGGAAACGAGGGATCCCGATGCCAACTCACGATGCACTGGTGTTGATACTGATGGTGATCGCTGCCATCACCATGATCTCGCTCTGGAAGCAGGTTCTCGTTCTGATGCTCTACCTGATCGTCACCGTGTTCTGCTTCGGACTCTACAACGTGGCTTCGATCATGCAGGTCTAGCCGCCCGCTACTCAGAATTCTCCAGACGGGGCGCGGACACCCGCCCGGGCATCGCCCGGGCGGGGTGTTCTTGGAAGCTCGACTAATAGCGCGAGGACGGTAAGCAATGACGAATCGATACCAATGGGAACTATCAGATGTACCGTCGTTGGCCAAAATGCTGGAGAAGCTACGGGCGGGCGAAGGGCTCACGCTCAACCGGCTGGAAGACGATGGCGCGTCTGGGGTCGCGGGACCTCTGCTCGGACTCGCGGCGACTCGACGTTACGCAACTGTCCACGACAGCGGCCTCGCCCAAGCAGCGATCGCAGTGGTTGCCGACTGCGTGCGGTATAGCTTGAGCGGCACGCAGCAGATCGTCGCCGATGCGGTCCTGGCACTTGGGCTGTTCTCCGAGGTTCGCTCCCGGTACGGCCTGGACGGCAGGGTGGATCTGGCTCTTCGCGCCACTTCCCTGGGCAGGCGGCGAACCGCACTCCTGGCCCACTGGCGCCCGCTGCATGAAGCGATGGGCGTGACACCCGGCGAGCCGCCTGGCAATCGCGAGCTGCGCGGTACGACCGAGCCAGAGGTGATGCGAGAACTCGCGCGCCAATTGATCAGACGCGAGGTCTACTCATCCGGCGCGAGGAGCGTTGTGATGCCGGCCCCGGGCGAAGTGGCGCCCAGCGATCTGCCCGCACCTTCAACGGGGAGGGTGATGGTCGTTGGCGGTGCCGTGATGGATGCAACCTTTCACACCAAGACGCTTCCGGTTCCCGAGACATCCGGCGAGGCTTACGGCTTCGACCTGTCACCAGGAGGCAAAGGGCTCACCCAGGCCCTGGCCGCAGCCCGGCTGGGCCTCGACGTCTCCCTGATTGCGGCGGTGGCTGACGACCAGTTCGGTCAGGAGATCCTCCGTCTCCTTCGCCACGAGGGCGTGGACACGTCGCTGGTGAAGGTGGTTCCCGACGCGCGGACGCCGTTCACCGGGGTTATGGAGATGGAACTCGGTGACAGCATCGCGGTGAACTGGCGGAACCAGCCGGAGGTTCGCCTCGATGTCGCAGACATTGAGACGCGGTCACGCGAGCTAGCCGACTGCGACGCGGTGCTGGTGACGTTCGAGATCCCGCCGGAGACATTGCGGCGAACCCTGGCCCTGGCGCATACCGACCAGGAGTCCAGGCCGTTGGTGATCGTCACGCCGGGCCAGCCGTATCGAGACGAGAGGATCTCCGGCGATGCCCTGACCCAGATCGACTACCTGGTCGCGCACGCCTGGGAGCTGGTCCAATATGCCCCGGAGAGTCAGCAAGGATTCGACCTCGATCCGGTCGCCAGGAATTTGTTGGCGGCTGGCGTGAAAACCCTTTGCCTCCTTGTCAGTGGCGGCTGCACTGTCTACTCGGAGGTGATACGCGAGGTATTCAGCGTGCCGACATTCGCCTCGATCTACAAAGAATCCTCGGCCGCCCGAGACGCCTTTTGCGCTGCCCTGGCCGCCGGACTCATCGACAACGACCGCGTCTTTTCCGCGCACACGGCGTTCTGGTCCGCAGCGGCGATGTCATGCGCCAGGGCCGACTTCCCGCTGTCCAATTCCATGCCCGATCGCGGGCGCATCGAGGCATTGCTCAGCCGTTCACGATTTACTGTCCAGGCACTCTGAACCAGCTCTCAGCGACGGATCCTGCGTTGAGCATCAGGATGTACAGGCTCCGTCTCTCCTCTGACCCGGCAACAAAAGATTGCCGAGTCGAGCAACTTCGCTCGGCTCTGCTCGACCACGGCGCGCCTGGTCCGCACCACGGCCAGATCCGCAGTGCCGAATCGTTGCCGCAACTGCCGAGGGCTGGTATAGAGGCGATCGACGTAGAGATACGGCCGGGCCTGGATCGACATCCAGCGATGCCAGTTCGCCGCACGATAGCTTGAGCCGGTGAAGCCGAGATTGGGGTCCACGGCAGTAATCAGTAACTCAGCATCACCCACCCCCTGACGGAAGAAGTTGCGCACCTTGGCAAGGAGGAACGAGATTGAGTTGGCGGGCGCAACATCGATCGAGTAGACCCTCGACACGTCCCAAACGCGGGACTGCGGCACCTGGAACTGCATCTCGACCTGACGCCCGACCCGCCTCCATTCCAACGGCGAAGCGCTGCACAGACTGACCGGCAACCCGTTCACCGGATCCACCAGCGCGAAGTTCCTCGATCCTTGCCGCGCACTCCGCAGATAGTGCAAGTGGCTGAAGATCGCTGCGGCCTCGCGGGCGTCGAACTCCACGAAGCGAAGATGTTGCAACGGGAGCGCGGCGGTGGAGATGAGACCTCGTGTCCTCGCTTGGTCCGCCTGTAGACCGGCAGCACTCCTGCGAAGCTCCCTCTGGATCCCGTTCCAGTTGACCAGTCCGTCGTGTCTGGCGATACGCGGCAAGTGCAGGAGGGTCCGGACGCTCAGCGCACGAGGTTCCACCCCGGTCATCGTTGCGACGTCATGTACGAGATCGGCAAACAGTGGAGCGGGCCTTCGACAGTCATCGAGCGACAGCCGTGTCGCTGACTCGGTTTCGAGGTGTGCGGGAGGTTCCGGCTCAGCAGGAAGAGCGCGCAAGCTACTCGTCTCCTGTCTGACCATCGAACGGATGGTCATACAGCAGGAAGGATACCTGCCGCCGCCGGCGCTGCCCGGTCACAGACCCGGGCCCCCGCGAACGCACGGGAACCATGTGATTAGGCTCTCGGTCATGCGCGTAGTCGTCGTCGGAGGCACCGGTCATATCGGCACGTATCTCGTTCCACGGTTGGTGGCGCAGGATCACGAGGTGATCGTGATCACCCGCGGTCGCCAGTCTCCGTACCACTCGCAAGGTGGCTGGCAGCGGGTGCGGTTCCACAACGTCGACCGGGATGCCGCAGATGCGGCCGGCACCTTCGGGGCCACGGTCGCAGCGCTGGATCCGGACGTGGTGATCGACCTCATCTGCTTCACCGAGGACAGCGCACGGCAAC
>JAWWOY010000513.1:0-3073 GCA_033851195.1 Kribbellaceae bacterium
GGGCTGCTCTTCCTGCCGGCCGGTCACGGTCTGCAGGACCAGCTGGTCGAGGCTGTCGGGGGAGTGGCGGCAGCGCCGATGCTGAATGACCGGATCGCATCCGGCTTCTCGTCCGGGCTCGACCGGCTACGCAAGGTCGAGGGCATTCGCGTCTGGAGCGAGGGATCCGGGGCAACGCTGCTGCAGACCACCGTGCCGGAGTTGCTTGCCCGGACCGACGAGATCCTCGAGGAGTGCTTCGGCCCGGTCTCGATCGTGGTCGAGTATGCCTCGCGCGACGAACTGGTAGCAGCGGTCGAGGCCTTTGACGGCAACCTGACGGCGACGCTTCATGCCGAAGAAGCCGATACGGAGTTGGCGAAAGAGCTGCTTCCGTTGCTCACAGCAAGGGCCGGGCGAGTCCTTTGGAACGGCTGGCCTACCGGCGTCGCCGTGTCCTGGGCGCAGCACCACGGTGGCCCGTTCCCCGCCACCGTCGGGTCGATCCACACCAGCGTCGGGGTGACGGCCGCGCGCCGGTTCCAGCGACCCGTGGCTTATCAGGACACGCCGGACCCAGTGCTGCCCGGCGTACTGCAGGACGCGAATCCGCACGGCATCAGCCGTCGGGTGAACGGAACAGTGACCACCGCGGAGGTATCCAGATGACCGAACCGACTCCCGAGAAGACAGGCCGTCCGACAGGCGTGGAGCCGGGACGTCCCGAGGCGCCGATCGGGCGCCGGAGTTTCGACCACTGGTTCGGCGAGAAGGATCGCAACGGCTTCATCCACCGGTCCTGGATGCGCGCGCAGGGCTTCTCCGACGAGGTCTTCGACGGTCGTCCGGTGATCGGCATCTGCAACACCTGGTCCGAACTGACCCCGTGCAACGCGCACCTGCGCAGGCTCGCGGAGTCGGTCAAACGCGGTGTCTGGCAGGCCGGCGGGTTCCCGCTGGAGTTCCCGGTGATGTCGCTCGGCGAGACGATGCTCCGGCCGACCGCGATGCTGTTCCGCAACCTGCTCAGCATGGACGTCGAGGAGTCGCTGCGCGGCAATCCGCTCGACGGCGCCGTACTGCTGACCGGCTGCGACAAGACCACGCCCGGCTCGATCATGGGCGCCGCCAGTGTGGATCTGCCGACGCTCGTGGTGACCGGGGGCCCGATGCTGAACGGCAAGTTCCGCGGCTGCGACATCGGCTCCGGTACGGCGGTGTGGCGGTTCACGCAGGACGTCAACGCCGGGCGCATGACCCAGGAGGACTACGCCGCGGCCGAGTCCGGCATGTCCCGCAGCAACGGTCACTGCATGACCATGGGCACGGCCTCGACGATGGCCTGTATGGCCGAGGCGCTCGGGCTGCAACTGCCCGGATCCGCGGCGATTCCCGCGGTGGATTCCCGCCGGTACGCGATCGCGCAGCAGGCCGGCCAGCGGATCGTGCAGATGGTCGAGGAGGACCTCAAGCCGAGCCAGATCCTGACCCGCGACGCCTTCGCCAACGCGGTTCGCGCGAACGCGGCGATCGGTGGATCCACCAACGCGGTGATCCACCTGCTTGCCATCGCCGGCCGGGTCGGCGTGAACCTGACGCTGGAGGACATGGACGAGTGGGCCCGCGGGGTGCCGTGGCTGGTCGACCTGCAGCCCTCCGGCAAATACCTGATGGAGGATTTCTACTACGCCGGTGGGCTGCCCGCTGTGCTGCGGGAGATCCTGCCGTTGCTCAAGGCCGACGCGATCACCGTGACCGGCAAGAGCATCGGCGAGAACGTCGCCAACGCGGAGCGCACGGTTGATACCGACGTGATCCGGGCCGTCGGCAATCCCCTCGGCAGCGGCGCCGGAACCGCCGTACTGAAGGGGAATCTCGCTCCCGACGGTGCTGTGGTCAAGCAGTCCGCGGCCTCCGAGCGGCTGTTGCAGCACCGGGGCAAGGCGCTGGTGTTCAGCAGTATCGAGGAGTACGACCTGGCTGTCGACGACATGGACCTCGATGTGGACGAGGACACCGTGCTGGTTCTGCAGAACGCGGGCCCGCGCGGCTATCCGGGCATGCCCGAGGTCGGCAACATGACGATCCCGCGCAAACTCGCCGAGCAGGGCGTGGACGACATGGTCCGGATCTCCGACGCCCGGATGAGCGGTACGGCGTACGGGACGGTGGTTCTGCATGTCGCGCCCGAGGCGGCGGTCGGTGGTCCGCTTGCGCTGGTCCGTACCGGTGACTGGATCGAGCTCGACGTACCGGCGCGGACCCTGCATCTGGATGTCTCCGAGGAGGAGTTGGCCAAGCGCCGGGCGGATTGGCAGCCGACAGCACCTCCAGGTGATCGCGGCTGGGCGCGGCTCTACACCGATCACGTCATGCAGGCCAATGAGGGCTGCGACCTGGACTTCCTCGTCGGCCGCAGTGGCTCGACTGTCGGAAGGCAGAGCCACTGATGACTGGCTGGGGTCCCTTCGAAGCGATCCGCGGATTGCGGCCCGAGGGAGTGATCCCGCAGGTGACGCCGATTCGGCGGATCCTGTCGGACCTCCCCACCGAGCCCGACCCGTACGCCGCTGCGCAGGCCGCGCTGGAGCCGCTCCGGGGACAGATCAGGCCTGGTGCGCGCATTGCGGTGACGGCTGGCAGCCGCGGAATCCATGACCTGACCACCGTGGTCAAAGCGGCAGTGGACTGGCTCAAGTCGGTGGATGCCGAGCCCTTCGTCATACCGGCGATGGGGTCGCACGGTGGTGCCACGGCTGAAGGCCAACGGGAGATGCTGGCCGGCCTCGGCGTCACTCCCGAATCCATGGGCTGCCCGATCGAGGCCACGATGGAGACGGTGGTACTCGGAACGCTGCCGGACGGAACGCCGGTGCATCACGACGCGATCGCAGCCAAGGCCGATGGAGTGTTGCTCGTCAACAGGGTCAAGCCGCACACCGACTTCCACGGCCCGGTCGAGAGCGGACTGGCCAAGATCACCGCGATCGGTCTCGGTAACCATCGAGGTGCTGCCGCGCTGCATGCGGGCGGAATTCCCTTGTTGGGTGGGGCAATCGCCGCAGCCGCTCGGATGGTCGTTGCGCACGGCAAG
>JAWWOY010000524.1:0-15613 GCA_033851195.1 Kribbellaceae bacterium
AACGCCGTACTCGAGGGTGCCGTCGGGTTGACCGAGGAACTCGACCACGTCGACGCCGACGATGCGGGCGGACTCTATCTGCTCGGCCTCACGCAGCGGGCCGCACTCTGCCGGAGCGATGCCGTCGATGCCCGCCTCGCCGGAGGTGAGCAGACAGTAGACGACTTCCTTGCCCTGCGCGGTCCAGCGGGCGATCGCCGCGGCGGCGCCGAACTCCAGATCATCGGGATGGGCGACGACAGCGAGCGCGCGCTGCCAGTCTTCGGTGAGCGGTTCCAGCGGCTCCAGTGCACTCATGCCCGAAATATTAGACCCTCGCAACTTTCCGGAACGGTCTGTCGACCGGCCTCTTTCCAGGTTTGCTGAGGCATGCGTCCGCTCCGGAAGAGACCTTGTCACCCTATATAGCCCGTGGTGTACTCGGCCACACAATGTTGTACCTATTCTGTTCGGGGGTCAAAATGCTCAGAACCGGAGCGGGCAAACCAAAAGATGGCCGCGTCCGAGTGGGTCCTGGTGGCAAGAAGGACCTCCATGACGCCATTTGGCCGTACCGGCACGGACAATGGTGGAACTGGGATGCCGTGGAGCAGCGCACTGAAACCGTCGAGGGTCTCATGGCCAGGATGAGGCTGGACGACAAGGACACGGCATCCGAGAGTCTGGACTTCGCCACAGCGGTCGCCAAGACGGCAACTGATCGGGCTGAAGCGGCTGATCGCCGCGCGACCACCATTGCCAGCAGCGTCGCGATTGCCGCAAGCTTCACACTCGGTGGTGCCGGGCTTGTGCTGGACAAGGCCAAGTGGGCCGCTGCCACCACGCTCAGAAACTGCTTCGCGCTCGGGCTGTGCTTGACCACCCTGTTGTTCGTGCTGGCCGCGATCTATGCATTGCGGGCGCTGGTCTCGAAGGAAGCGCGGAGATGGAACTGGCTGAGTCCGCGCGACATGTGGAAAAGCGCGGCGGAACCGACGTACGAACGGCGGCTCGGAATGCAAGCCGCGCGAATCCTGAACGACTTCGCGGGCAACTGGGAACTCGCAGATTTGAAGAATCGAAACATCGACAACGCGCTGCGTAGTCTGGTTTCGGCCTTGGTGGGTCTCACCGTCCTGGCCGTCATCGCCGCGCTGGCGGTCTTCTGAGCAAGGCAGTTGAGGTCCTGGGCTGACACCTTTGCCCGTTAGGGGCCTAGGACTTGGCGGGTGTAGGAGTTGGCGAAGGTTCGGTGGGGGTCGAGGCGGTCACGGACGGTGAGGAAGTCGTCGTACCGGGGGTAGCGGGTTCGCAGTTCCGCCACGCCGAGGGTGTGCAGTTTGCCCCAGTGGGGTCTGCCGCCGACCGCGGACACGATCTGCTCGAAGGCTTCGAAGTACCGTTGGTGCGCGAGCCGGTGGTACTGGTGGATCGCGACATACGCGGTCTCGCGGCCGTACGCCGTCGACAGCCAGATGTCGTCGGCCGCAGCCACCCGGACCTCGATCGGGAACGGGATCCGCTCGCCCGACCGCTCGATCCAGACCCGCAGTTCGCGCACCACGTCCACCAGGTTCTCGCGCGGCACCGCGTACTCCGACTCGCGGAACACCACTTCCCGCTCGGAACAGAACACCTTGTACGACGCGTCGACGTACTCGCGGGCCGACAGCGCCTTGGAGGCGAACTGGTTGATCCGCGGCACCAGCCCGGGCCGCCGGGTGGCCAGCCTGTTGGTGAGCTCGAAGACGCGGTTGGAAAGCAGTTCGTCGTCCACCCAGCCACGCATCCGCCCGACCGGCGACGGGCCGATCCCGGGGCCGACCCGGTTGTTGCGTTTGGTCAGCGCGACGTCGGTGTGCGGGAACCAGTAGAACTCGAAGTGATCGTTGCCGTCGGCAAATTCATCGAATCCACCCAGTACCTCGGCCAGCGGCAGCGGCATCTCCTGGGCGCGGAGCAGGAAGGCCGGCACACACTGCAGGGTCAGCGAGGTGATGACGCCGAGCGCGCCGACCGAGATCCGGGCCGCGGCGAACACGTCCGGGTTCTCCTCCGCCGAGCAGCTGAGCACCGAACCGTCCGCGGTGACGAGCTCGAGAGCGACGACCTGGGTAGCAAGGCCGCCGAGACGGGCACCGGTGCCATGCGTACCGGTGGAGATCGCGCCGGACACGGTCTGCCGGTCGATGTCGCCGAGGTTCGCCATCGCGAGGTCGAAGGCGGCGAGACCTGCGTTCAGCTTGCGCAGCCCCGTGCCCGCGCCGACGGTGACCCGGCCGGATCCACTGTCCGCCTGGGTGATTGCGGCGAGGCCGTCCAGCCGGATCATCACCTGTTCCGGGGCCGCGCAGCCGGTGAACGAATGGCCGGAGCCGACGGCCTTGAGCTGCTTGCCCTGCTCGGCCGCCGACTTCACCGCAGCCGACACCTCGTCCACCGACGACGGCCGCAGGACCTCCAGCCCGGTCGCCGACTCGGTGCCGGCCCAGTTGCGCCAGGTGCTCATCCGAAGTTCTGCCCCTCACCCCGGTACGTCGGGAGTTCGCTCAGCCGGTCGCCGTCGATCGCGTGCAGGACATCGAAACGTTCGCACATCTCCCCGGCTTTGGCGTATCGCATCCAGACCCGGTCGCCGATCTTCAACCCGCGAGCGGCTTCGCCCTGCACAGGTGTCTGGACCTCGCCCGCGCCCTCGGTGCCGAGCAACCGCAGACCTGTCGGCCAGGTAGGGGATGGCAGCCGGGACTTCTTGGCCGGGCCGGAGGCGACATAACCGCCACCGAACAAGGTGGCGATCCCCGTGGCGGGCCGGCGGACCACCCCGAGGGCATACGCGACCGCCGGCTCCGCGCGGAACACGTCGTACCGGTCGAAGAGGGTGGGGCCGTAGAGGCCGGACCCGGCGGTGACCTCGGTGACGCTTGGGTCGGCGCTGCTCACTTCGATGCTGCCGCTGCCGCCGCTGTTCACCAGGGTCAGTGCCGCGACCTGCTTGACCGCGTCCACCACCGCGCCGCGGCGGTCGGCGAGTTCCGCGGCGGAGCGGCGCTTCACCCAGCGGACCGCGGGCGAGGTGTCCGGCAGGCCCGCGATCTGCGCCTCGTAGAACATCACACCGACCAGCTCGAACGCGTCGTCGGCGACGATCCTGCGGGCGATCGCCTGGACCTGGTCCGGGGTGCGCAGCGGCGACCGGCGGACTCCGAGGTGCTGGCCGAAGATACGCAGCGAGGCGTCGACGTCCAAGCAGACCCGGATCCGCTCGCCACCGGCGACCGCCTTGATCAGGGCGAGTTGCTCGACGTCGTCGACCATCAAGGTGATGCGTCGAGCCGCCTCGGCATCGCCGGCAAGCGTTCGCAGCGCCTCCCGGTGCACGGTCGGATAGCCCATCAGGATGTCGTCCACGCCGTTGCGCGCCAGCCACAAAGCCTCTGGCAGCGCGTAGCTCATCACCCCGCGGAAGCCGGGCCGGCCGATCGCCTCGGCGATCAGCGCCCGGCAGCGGACCGACTTGGACGCCACCCGGATGGGTGTGCCGGCGGCCCGCCGGACCAGGTCGTCCGCGTTTCGCCGGAATGCGGCCAGGTCGACCACCGCGAAGGGCGGCTCGAGGTCCGCCGTGAGCGGTCCGTACCTGCTGAAGTCAGCCATAACAGGGAGTTTAGGACCACTCATTACTGAAAGGTAGTACACCTTTATGGTCGGTCGATCACAGCCTGCAACACCGGTACGACGGTGTGCGTCCAGGCGACCTGTCCGTCAGGTTTGGCCGACTTCGCCGCCAGGAGGGCGACGGTGGACCCCTGCAGCGCGGATACCTCGACGTACGCCCCCTCTCCGGCGTAGCGGCGTACTGACGCTGCGGTGGACTGCTTCGACCAGAGCCGCTGTACGGCTAGCCCCTCAGTGCCGGCTCCGCAGGCGGTCATCCTGGCCTGGTAGCCCCGGTAGTACGAGGATGCCTTGCCGGCCTGACTGAAGCGCAGGACCAGCACAGTCGCCGGGCCACCACTTGGGGTGCGGTAAGAACCCTGGAGTGCGTGCTCCGGCACCGGCAGGGAACCAGATGGCAGCGGATTCGCACAGCCGACAGGCAGAGATTCGTAAGCAGCGTGTTGTCCATCCCGGCGCCGGGTCCAGGTCTTGTTGCCTATGAAACCCTTCTCCGCGCCACCCGGATCAATGTAGGTCTTCCAGCCGGCGCCCAGGCTCGATGCCGCCGGTAGGTTTCGAGCCGTCACCGGGCCGGCCACTGCGGGCGGAGGTGCTGTTGCTTCCTCGGGCAACTGGGGCGCCACCGCCGCATCCGTGGGCGTCGAGGTGCGCAGCGTGTTCGTCGGCACCGGCACAGTCCCGGTCCTAGTAGGTGTTGGTACGGTCCCAGTAGGTGTTGGTTTTGCAGCCCCGTTTGAAGCAGGACTGCATCCCGCCAGGAGACCCAGTGCGGCTACAACCGCGACAGCCGTCTTCATCTCGGCTGGAAGTGCTGGTAGTCCGGCTGCCGCCAGATCGCACCCCAGAGGAAGCCCTGCGCCTTGAGGGCCATGGTCGCCGTACTGCCCGAGAAGAGCATGCCCCGGCGAGCGTTGCTGCGATTGCGGTAGGACAGGCCGTTCGACGGGTACCAGACATTATTCGCCGCGAGGTAAGGATTCTCGACGGTATTGATGTCGATCGCGAAGCCGTACGAATGCGGCGACAGCGCATAGGGGTTGCCCGTCACCTGTCGGCAGTTGAACGCCGACGTGTTGTCGGCTGCCATCGCACGGATGTCGCTGCCGCCGAAAACGTCGACGCGGAGCATCCGCCGGATCGGGAAATGCGAGTTGAAGGTTGCGGTCCAGGCCGTGATCATCTTCTGCACGGCGGCATCGCGGACGATCAACTCCCCCTTGTGCACCAGGCCGTCGAAGCCCCAGTAGTTCAGCGTCACCAGTCGCAGCGAGGCCGGCTTCACCGGACAGCCGGACCGGTAGGTCTTCGGCACCATGCTGGCGGCGACCGCGTAGACCTTGGGGTTCAGCGCCGCCTTGATGGTGACCACAGTCGCGGCCGAAACCTCCACCGCGGTCGTCGGGACGCCCCGGGTCACCACTCGCACGCTCCGTCTCGATGGGAAGTTGTCCGGCACCGCCAGCCGGAAGTTGCCGTTGGCGCTGACAGTACCCAACGTCAGCCATCGCCAGACACCGTTGCCGAGGCGGTCCTGCAGCACCACCTGCCGGCCCGGCTCGGCCGGAGTCAAGGTCCCGGTCACGGCGACCCCGGTGAGCACCGTGTACGCGGCGGCCGGCTTGGTCAGCGTGATCCTTCGGTCCTGGGCGGTCCCGACCCGTGCCGGCGAGATCGCCGGCGCGCCGGGGATCTTGGGTCCGATCACGGTCCTGAAGGTCGTCCGGATCGGCGCGGCGGACGTATAGGTGATCTTGTAGGCACCGCCGGCCGTCGACTTGGTGGCCCCGCGCAGCACCCAGCCCGAGGGCAGCGCCTGCCAGAGCGAGATATACCAATTGGGCGCGCCGTTGCTGAGTGTGCCGGTGAAGGTCAGCGGCCGGTCCTCCCACGTCGTGGCCGGCTGGTTCAGCGAGATCGCCAGCGGCACCGCCGCGGCTTGCTTAGGTGGCGAGACCGGCGTCTCCGCTGGTGTCGTCACCGTTGTCGGAGCAGGTGGTGCCGTCGTCGGATCGGTCGGACTGACTGTCGGTGGAACGCTAGGGCTGACTGTCGGTGGAACGCTAGGGCTGGTGCCGTCGACCGCAACAGCACCGGCCGGGGTGAACCCCAGAACCAGCGCTGCCAGGGCGACAGCCGAGCCAAGTCTTGCCGGTGTCACGGGCTGTCCTCTCCTCGCCGGGGCCGATCGGGCCCGCTACCTGCTCAGAGGCAGTCACAGCGAAGGACGTCACACACCCGTCCCCGTTAGGTTCAGCTATTGCAGCCGTTTCACCGCTGCATCCACCCGCTCGTCGGTGCCGGTCAGGGCCACCCGGATATGGCGCTGACCCAATGTACCGTAGAAGTCACCGGGCGCTACCAGAATGCCGCGATCGGCCAATGCGGCGACCGAGCCATAAGCGTCGTACGACGGGTGTGTGGCCCACAGGTAGAGGCCACCCTGGGACAGCGAGATGGTCCAGCCGGCTCTGGTCAGCGCCTCGCGCAGCACCTCGCGTCGGCGGGCGTAACGAGAGCGCTGCTCCTCGACATGGGTGTCGTCCGCGAACGCCGCCGCCATGGCCGCCTGGATCGGCGACGGCACCATCAACCCGGCGTGCTTGCGAACCGCCAGCAACTCCGCGACGACCGCCTCGTCCCCGGCCACGAAACCGCCCCGGTAGCCGGCGAGGTTCGATCGCTTCGACAGCGAGTGCACCGCCAGCAGGTTGTCGAAGCTGCCACCGCAGATGTCCGGGTGGAGGACCGAGACCGGCCGCTCGTCCCAGCCGAACTCGGCGTAGCACTCGTCGCTGACCAGCAGCACGTCGTTGGCCCGGGCCCACTCGACCGCTGCCACCAGGTCGGCCGCCGGGGTGATCTCGCCGGTCGGGTTGCGCGGCGAATTCAGGTAGGCGATCCGCACCGGCCCGGCGTCGTACGAGGTCGGGGTGGCGACCGGAACGCTGGTCGCCCGCGCGAGCGCCGCACCGGCCTCGTACGTCGGGTACGCCAGGTCCGGGATCAGCACGGTGTCACCAGCGCCGACGCCGAGCAGCGTCGGCAGCAGCATGATCAGCTCCTTGGTGCCGATCACCGGCAGCACGCCGGTCGTCGGATCAACGCCGGGCACGTCCAGCCGGCGCGCCAGCCAGTCGACCGCCGCCTGCCTCGCGGCCGCCGTTCCGAGTGTTGTCGGGTACGCCGGCGCATCCGCCGCCTCGGCAAGCGCCGCCTTCACCAGTTCCGGGACCGGATCCACCGGACTACCGATGGAGAGATCGACGATGCCGTCGGGATGAGCGGCGGCCTTCTCTTTGTACGGGGCGAGCTTGTCCCAGGGGAAGTCGGGCAGTCGGCTGGAAGTCGGCGTGAAAGTCACCCCTGCATTGTCTCCTGTACGACGCCCGCGCCACCGGCGGCAGCCTGATCTGTGGACAAGAAGGCCACCACGGGATGTACCTGCGCCAGTACCTTGCGGTGCCCGAGGCCCTCGGTCAGTTCGAGCCGGGCGCCCGGCCAGGCGGCCACGATCGCGGCGGACCCGAGGTATGGCGTCTCCTGGTCGCCGGTGTCGTGGATCGCGAGCAGCGGGGGCAGATCCCGCTCCTCCTGGATCTCAGCGAAAACCCGGACCAGGTCGTACTCCTGGATCCGCTTGCCGAACCGGCGGGCGAAGCGGCGCTCCATCCCGGCGCGGACCCGAGGCCCGAACCCGAGACCCTGCTCCAACATGTCCAGCGTGTGGTCGAAGTCCTTGGTCGCTGCTACGAACACCAGTCGCCGGGCGTTCAGGCCGTGCAGCATCGCCTGCGACAGCGCCCCGACCCCGATCGAATGCGCAACGATCCCGTACGCCGGCCCCCGAGCGGCCACGACGGCATGAATCGCGTCAGCCATCTCCGGCATATCGGTCTGTCTCTCGCCCAGGTGACCGGGATCGGAGCCGCCGTGGCTGGGTGCGTCATACGTGATGACTCGGAAGCCGGCGGCGAGCAGCGGCGGCACGTACGCCGCCAGTTGGAGCCCCCAGCCTCCCCAGCCGTGCACCAGGTAGACGGTCGGCCCATCGCCCCAGGAGGTGCCACGAATCAGCCGGCCGCCGAGGTCGACCTCGAACGGCGTACCGGCCGGCAACGCCACTCGCGACTTGCGCGGCTTGGCCGGTGGCACGGTGAACCAGATCTTCTCCACCCAGGCGGCGCCGCGGCCAGGCGCGACCCGTTCAAGCAGCCCGAAGGCGAACCGGAGGCCGCGGACCTTGGCCGGCAGGAGCATAGACCGACCGTTCGTGCTTTTCTGTTCGGACATCAACGCTCCTTGAAGGGGATCGAACGGCTTGGATCGAGCTGCTACAAGCGGATCGGGCGCAGCAGTGCGTCGAAGGCGAACCAGGCGCGCTGCTCGGCCTTGGGGTCACCCATCAACCTGGCGGCGTCGTGGTAGGCGAGCAGCAGCCCATGCAGGTCGTGCGCGAACTGGTCCGGGTCGGCGTCCGGGCTGAACTGTCCCTCACTGATCCCGGAACGGAAGACGGTGGCGATCACATCGAGCCAGTCGCGTTGACCGCGAACGAACCGATCCCGCACCGGCCCCGCTGGCTGATCGGACAACTCAGGCGTGATCCTGGTGAAGAAACAGCCGCCGGGCAGTGCCAGATCGCCACCGTCCCAGCGGAGCTTCCGGTCGAACAACTCCCGCAACCGCACCTCGCCGCGCGGCAGTTTCAGCGCCGGCTGGACCACCACCTGCGCGAACAACTCCGAGGCCCGGTCGATCACCGCGAGCTGAAGGTGTTCCTTGGACCTGAAATGGCCGAACAGGCCGCTCTTGGACATCCCGCTCCGGTCCGCCAGCACGCCGATGGTGAGGCCGGTGAAGCCGACCGCGCTCGACAGCCGGAGCGCTTCGTCCAGAACCGCGGCCCGGGTTTCCGCACCCTTGCTCATGCGGTCAATAAAAGCACGATCGTTCGGACCGTGGCAAGACGGCTCCGACCACTTAGCAGCTTTTGCCCGGGTCGACACGATCCAGAACCTGCGCACCGATCTCGCGAAGCTGGCGCAACTGCGCTGGGGTGAGCGTGTCGATCACATACTCGCGCACCGCCATGACGTGGCCCGGCGCGGCGGCGACCACCTGCTCGAAGCCTGCCTCGGTGATCGCGGCGACGGTGATGCGCCCGTCCTCCTCGAAGGGGCGACGCTGCACCCAACCGCGCTGTTCGAGCCGTTTCACCACATGCGACAGCCGCGACAGCGAGCCGTTCGCGAAGCCGGCCAGGTCGCTCATCCGCAGCATCCCGGCCGGCGCCTCGGAGAGCCCGGCGAGCACCAGGTATTCGAAATGGCTCAGCCCCGAGTCCCGCTGCAACTGGACGTCCAGGGCCGCGGGCAACTTGAACATCAGTGCGGCGAAGGTCATCCAGGCGGCCCGCTCGTCCGGGTCCAGCCAACGCACCTCAGCGGCCGCCTCCTCGGCGATCCCCTCGGCGGCCTGCACTGACGGGTCCGACATGACGACATCCTAATCCATTTAGTTGACGCATCAAGTCAACGGGGCTTACCGTCTGACTTGAAACGTCAACTAACTCAGCGAGAGCGGGCACCCCGACATGAATATTGTTTTGTGGATCATCGCCGGCCTGCTGGCGGCGATGTTCCTGGCCGCCGGCGCCAACAAGCTCATCCAGTCGAAGACGAAGCTCGGCGAGAGCGCAGGCATGCAGTGGACCGAGGACTTCTCCCAGCCCACGCTCAAGCTCATCGGCACGGCCGAGGTACTGGGCGCGCTCGGGCTGATCCTGGCCGGCGCATTCGACATCGTCCCGGTCCTGGTGCCACTGGCCGCGACCGGTCTGGCGATCATCATGGTCGGCGCGATCATCACCCACGCCCGGCGCAAGGAGAACCAGCCGATCGTGATCAACACGATCCTGCTGATCCTCGCGCTCGTCGTCGCAGTCTTCCGCTTCGGCCCGAACAGCTTCTAACGGTCAGGACAGTGTTCCGTAGAGGGACCGCCCTGCCGGGACACTAGAGGTACAGGCCGGTCTGGCCGTCTTCGAGACGCCCGGCGGCGACAGCGTGCAGGTCCCGTTCACGCAACAGCACGTAGTCGTCGCCGCGGACCTCGATCTCGGCGCGGTCCTCCGGGTCGAACAGCACCCGGTCGTCGACCTCGACGGTCCGGACGTTGGCGCCGACCGCGACCACCTTGGCCCAGGCCAGCCGCCGGCCCATCTGCGCGGTCGCCGGGATCAGGATGCCGGCGGAGGACTTGCGCTCGCCGACCTCGGGATCCAGGGCGACCAGCACCCGGTCGTGCAGCATCCGGATCGGCAACTTGTCGTCGGACAGCCGTTTCCTCGGCGTCACCGGCGACCCACCAGCCGCCTGATCACCAGCAGCACCCCGATCACCGCGACGGCCGCGGCACCGACCGCGACCAGCTTCTCGGTACGCAGCCGGCCGCTCTCGTCGAACACCTGCGCCCTGGCCTGCTCGACCTGATGCTTGACGACGTTCCTCGGGTGGGCCCGGTCGACCAGGTCGTCCACCGTCGACGCCAGTCGCGCACGAGTGGCGGCGATGTCCGCCTCGATCTGCTCGGGGGTCCGAGCCGCTGTCGCCTTCGTGTCCGACACCTGAACCGACGCTCCCTTCGGCGTACTGCCTGTCATGACTGCCATCCTTGCAGGTCAGGACTGCAGGTCGACGACCACCTTGATGTCGTCCGGTCCCTTCGCCAGCGCCGACGGCCAGTCGGACAGTGGCACAGTCCGCGTGATCAGCCGCTCCAGCCACGCCGGATCCGCCGCCAGCAACACCTCGACGGCGTCTGCATAGTGCCGCTTGGCCGCGTTGACCGAGCCCACCAGGACCGCGTTCTGCACCACCAACCGCCTGGTCAACGCATCCATCTGCACGTCGATCGCTGCGGGGCCCGGGGCGATACCAGTCAGGCAGAGTACGCCGCCGGGGCCGAGCCGCATAGCGCAATCGACCACGACGCGTCCGGCTCCGGTCGCCTCGATCACCACGTCCGGCACTACCTGCAAGTGGGCCAGGTCCATCAGGTACTCGCCGCCGAGGTCTTTCACCATCCGCACCTTCGGGCCGTCGGCAGCTCTGTCCAGCACGTGCACGGTGTACCCGCGCTGGGTGGCGATCAGAGCGGCCAGCAGACCGATCGGTCCCGCCCCTGTGACCAGCACGTGCTCCGGCGCCGACCAGGCCCTGGCTGCCACCTGATCCACCTGGTCCCACGCCTTGGTCAGCACACTGGCCGGTTCGATCAGTACGCCGAGATGGCCGAGCGAGTCGGGCACTGGCACGCCGAAGTACGGGTCGACCCGCCATCGCTCCGCGCCGTACCCGTCGGCGTCCTTGATGCCGCGCTCGGTGTAGCGGCCGTTGCGGCAGAAGTCCCACTCGCCACGAGCACAGGCCGGGCACGGTTCCGGGTCGGGCCGCCTGACGATTCCGGCGATCAGGTCACCCGCCGCGAATCCGGAGCCGACCGGCGCTTCGACGACGCGGCCGAGGGACTCGTGGCCGATGACGAGCTTGTCAGCGCCAGGTCGCCCGGTCCCGAAGAGGCCGGCGGAGAGTTCCACGTCGGTGCCGCAGATCCCTACCAGCAGGCCCTCGACCAGAATTGACCCGTCCGCCTCTGGTGGCTCGCCGACCTCACCAAGGGCCGCAGAGTCCGCCTTGCCCGGCACTACCGTCATCGCCCGCATGGTTCCACTCCACCCCGCCGCGAGACCCGGCGCAAGGGGAACTGCTTCCGGGCCAGGACACCGGAGCCGTCTCCGCGGCGGCGTACGGCAGAATATTCGACAACCACCGATCCGTTCCGGAAGGTCATGTCATGTCCGAACGCTTGTCCGTCGGCGACGCCGCGCCCGAGTTCACCCTTCCCGATGCCGACGGCAACGAAGTCTCGCTGGCCGGGCTGCGCGGCACGAACGTGATCATCTACTTCTACCCGGCCGCGATGACGCCCGGCTGCACCAAGCAGGCGTGCGACTTCCGCGACTCGCTCGACTCGCTGGCAGCCGCCGGCTACACCGTGCTGGGCATCTCGCCGGACAAGCCGGCGAAGCTGGCCAAGTTCCGCGACCGCGACGGCGTCACCTTCCCGCTGCTGAGCGACCCGGACAAAGAGGTGCTGAACGCGTACAGCGCCTTCGGTGAGAAGACCATGTACGGCAAGAAGACGATGGGCGTGATCCGGTCGACGTTCGTGGTCGACGGCGAGGGCAACATCGCGGTCGCCCAGTACAACGTCAAGGCCACCGGCCACGTCGCCAAACTACGCCGCGATCTAGGGCTCTGACGGCACGGCGGTCAACCTCGGAAAGTTTCTCTTTTCGGTTGACTTGTCCGAGCGGTCACACGGGAAAAGCGCAACCGTTTCACGACCCTGGTCCACCCAACGGTCGTTCGATCGAGGTATCCTGCGTGATTTGAATCACACTCCAATCTCACCCGATCTGACTGCTCGGGCTACCCTCCGTGACTTTTCGGGGCTGCGGAGAGAAGACGAGTACTGCACAGTCGCGCGGCGTTCATTTACAACCCCTCATCTATTGCGTGAACCAAGGCCCGAACCTTGGCCCTGACCAGTGCAAACCGGGTACTCTGCGCGCGCAGTCAGCCTCTGGGAGGGAGGGACCTGCCGCGATGGGAAAGCACTCCTCTGCGGTAACGCGAAGTCGCAAGAGCCGTCGACCGGTGTATCTCGCAGCCGTCGGCCTACTGGTGCTGTCGTTGGGCGGTACTTACCTGGTCCGCTCCTTCGGATCGCAGAGCGGCGCCGACGGCCTGCTGGGGGGAGGATCGTGCAAGGACCCCGTCCAGGTCTCGCTCAGCACGACCCCCGAACTCCAGGGTCTACTGGAGTCCGCTGCCAAGGCGCTGGGCACGAAGCACACCAGCGATGCACCCTGCCTGCAGTTCACCATCAGCGCGGCACCGTCGCAGACCGTCGCCCAGAGCGTCGTCAGCGGCAGTGACAACCGGCCCGACCTGTGGGTGCCGGATTCATCGCTGTGGGTCTCCCGGGCCGACGACGGCCAGTCGATCCCGACCGTCGTCGTACCGTCGATCGCGACCTCGCCGCTGGTGCTGGTCGGTCAGTCGTCGAACTTCGCGAACATCAACTCCTGGCTGGGCGCCTTCCAGGACACTCAACCAGCGCTGCTGGACCCGTTGGGCAGCGGCCCCGGCGCCGCCACCCTGCTGGCGCTCCAAGCCGAGCGGGCGAAGACCTCCACCTCGAACTCCCAAGTCGCGGAGGTGCTGGTGCCACTGGCGCAACGGCTCGGCTCGATGGCCAAGGCCTACACCGACGTGAACGGCCTGTTCGGCCGGGCCGACGCGGACGGCAGCACCATGGTCGTACCGGCGACGGAGCAGAGCTTCGTGACGTACCAGGAGGCGCACCCGGACAGCCTGCTGAAGGCGGTCGTGCCGCGGACCGGCACGATGGTCCTCGATTACCCGGTGGTGGTCACGGCCAAGTCCAACACCGAGGTGGTCACCGAGGCGGCCAAGGCTCTCACCGCCCAGGTGATCACCGACGGCGCGGACGCCCTCGACCAGGCCGGGTTCCGGGACTCGCTGCTGAGTCAGCTCAGCGGCGGCCGCGGGGTCGGCGACATCACCCAGTTGACCAAGCCGACCGCCCAGGTGATCGACACGACGCTGCAGCAGTGGTCCACGCTGTCACTGTCGGCGCACTCGCTCGCGGTGATCGACGTGTCCGGCTCGATGAACGTCAAGGTCGGCACCAAGACCCGGATGCAGCTCACCATCGAAGCCGCCGAAAGTGGTTTCAAGCTGTTCCCGGACAATGCCGCGCTGGGCTTGTGGGCCTTCTCGACGAAGCTCTCCGGCACCGCGGACTGGAAGCCACTGGTCCCGATCCAAAAGCTCAATGCTCAGCAGCGCCAGCAGATTGTGGGCCAACTGCGGGCCCAGAAGGCACGGGTCGGCGGCGGCACCGGTCTCTACGACACCGCCATCGCCGCGGTCCGGACGGTCCGGGACAGTTATGACCCGAGTGCCGTGAACGCGGTCATGCTGTTCACCGACGGCAAGAACGACGATCCGGGCAGCATCAGCCTCGACCAGGCGGTCACGGCGCTGAAAGCGCTGCGGGACCCGGCCCGTCCGGTCCGGATCATCGCGCTCGGTGTCGGTCCGGACGTGGACGACTCGGAGCTCGCCAAACTGGCCCAGGCAACCGGCGGCAGCAGCTACGTGGCCACCAACCCGGGCGAACTGAAGAACGTCTTCATCAACGCCCTGGAGAACCGCTGACCACGCTCGCTCCCCCGGGTCCGACCACTAAGATGCTCTTGGGAGCGAGCTCTCCGGCCAGAGTGGTGGAATGGCAGACACGCCGGCTTTAGGTGCCGGTGCCTTCGGGTGTGCGGGTTCGAGTCCCGCCTCTGGCACCCAATTGCGGGCGACTGCGGGGATCGGGGCGCATCATGAGCTCGCCGCCCTCTGGAAGTAGAACTCGCTCGCCGGGTCAGGTTTTGCGGCCTGCGGTACCGTAAGTGGTACCACTACCGAGGAGGCGCACACCGTGGCGATTACCGCGAGCGAGGCCCGCAAGAAGCTGTTCCCGCTGATCCAGCAGGTCAACGACAACCGGGAAGGGATCGAGATCACGTCCAAGAACGGTAACGCCGTCCTGATGGCGGCCGAGGACTATGCGGCCTGGCAGGAGACCGCGTACCTGTTCGCAAGCCCGGCGAACGCCCGGCGGCTGCTGGACTCCTATGAGGCCGCGAAGCGCGGCGAGTTCACCGAGCACGACCTCGTCGAGCCGGACGAGGGGTGAAGCGGCGGCTCGGCTGGGATGCCTCCGGCTGGCAGGACTATGAGTACTGGCAGGGCGTGGACAAGAAGGTCGTGAAGCGGATCAATGCCCTGGTCCGCGACACCCTCCGGGACCCGTTCGACGGGCTCGGCAAGCCCGAGCCGCTGAAGCACGGGCTGCCCGGTACCTGGTCGCGGCGGATTACGGATGAGCACCGGCTGGTCTACCTGGTCGAGCCGGACTACATCGTCATCCTGTCGGCCCGGTATCACTACGAGAAGTAACGGATTCCGACTTGAGGTAGGCCTCACCGCGGGGCGACAGTTCGTAGCCGGTCTCGAGGCTGCGGGTCAGACCGAGGTTTTTCAACTTCCGTACGTCGATCTTGAACCCGGCCATGTCCCGGTCGATGTCAGCGGCCAGATCGCCGGCCCGGGTGGCGGGCTTCGCCGCGATCAGCCGCAGCGTGTCCGTCGTCCAGGCACCGTGCCGGCTCAGCTCGTCCAGCTTCGCCAGCTTGGCGGTCAACTCCGCCAGGTCCGCAGCGGTCAGGTCGGCGTTCGACGCCAACTCCTCCCGCGGGTCCGGCCCCTCGATCAGGTGGAACTTGATCAGGAAGGTCGGCCACTCCTCGTTGCCGCGCAGCCTGCGCCGGACATCCTTGGCGTTGCCCCGGTCGGCCGCGATCACGTCGGTGTCATTGTCGGCGATCAGGTCCGGGTTGACCTGGCTGACGCTGTCGATCTCGATCCGCCCGGCATTGGTCCGGTAGATCCGCCCGGTCACCACCCGCGCCTCGGCCCAGCGACGGTACGCGGTGGTGATCCGGCCCTCGGCCACCCCGTCACGATCAGATCCGGCGAACAACATCAGGCACTCAACGCCTTCGCTACGACGGGCGCGATCGCCCGCAGGGACTTGCCGCGATGACTGATCGCGTCCTTCTCCTCGATCGAGAGCTCCGCGGTGGTCCGGTCGTAGCCGTCGGGCTGGAACAGCACGTCGTACCCGAAACCGCCGGTGCCGCGCAGTTCGCGGATCACCGAGCCGCGCATCTCACCGCGGACCACCTCGTCGATGACGCCGCCGAAACCGTCAGGGCGGCAGAACGCGACCGCGGCCACGAAGGCGGCAC
>JAWWOY010000540.1:0-5118 GCA_033851195.1 Kribbellaceae bacterium
CTGGAGGTCGAGCCGAGCGCGCGCTGCAGGTCGACCTCGTCGACCTTCACCACCACGCCGTCGATCTCGTGGTCCACCGAGTGCCGCTGCTCGCCGTAGTACGCGATGAACTCGTTCACCTCGTCGAGGGTGACGACCCGCCTGGCCCGGTCGCTGACCGGCAGCCCCCAGGCCTTCAACTGCTCGTACGCCGTGGACAGACTGCTGACGTGGTAACCCTCGACCTTGCCGAGGCCGTGCACGACGAAGCGCAGCGGGCGCTGCGCCGAGACCCGCGGGTCCTTCTGCCGCAATGAGCCGGCCGCGCCGTTGCGCGGGTTCGAGAACGGGTCCTTGCCTGCCTCCACCAGTTGCGCGTTCAGCTCGATGAAGTCCTCGACCCGGAAGTAGACCTCGCCGCGCACCTCGAGAAAGCCGGGCAGATCGTCGCCATCCAGCTCATTCGGGATGCTCTTGATGGTCCGCACATTCAGGGTGACGTCCTCACCGGTCCGGCCGTCGCCGCGAGTGGCCCCGCTGACCAGGCGACCGTTCTCGTACACCAGGTCGAGCGCGAGGCCGTCCACCTTGAGCTCACAGAGGAAGCCGCTCCCGGTGATCTGGTCGACGGTGACCTCCCGCTCCAGCCGCTTGACCCAGGCCTCCATCTGCTCCGCGGAGAACGCGTTCGCCAGGCTCTCCATCCGGGTCGGGTGCTGGACCGGGGTGAACAGGGTCGAGATCGGTACGCCGACCTTCTGCGTCGGCGAATCGGGCGTGCGCAGCTCCTGGTATTTCTCCTCGATGCCCTCGAGCTCGTGCATCAGCGCGTCGAAGTCGGCATCGGAAATGGTCGAGGCGGCCATGTAGTAGCGGAACCGGTGCTCCTCGATCTCGCGGCTCAGCTCGGCATGCCGCTCGCGCACCTCGGGCGGCGCGGCAGGCTGGTCGGCGGCGGTTGTCTCGGGGATCTCCGTGCTCATGCCCAAAACCTACCGCCGACCACCGACGAAACCCGGCCGATGACCGGCCGATGACTGGCCGATGACTGGCCGATGACTGGCACTGTCAGGTGCAGGACACTAACTTTGGAAGAACTCGGTCAGGACCGGCGCAAGAGCCTTCGGCGACACGTTGTGACTCTGCCCTTCCAGCACGTGGTACTCACCGTCCGGCAGCACCTCCGCCAGTTGTCGCGCGGCGCTCCGGACCAGCTCCGGAGCCTTGCCTCCGGCAATGGCCAGTGTCGGCACCTTCACATCGGCCCAATCCCCGGGCGACAGCGGCTTGCCGTAGATCTTGTCCGCGACGATCGCGACGTCGTACGGGAGGGTGTGGGCAACGACCGTCAACCGCTTCCAGAGCGGCAGCAATCGCATGATCCCGACGGCGAAACCGGGCGCGCCCATCCCCTCGGTCATCATGTACGTCACGGCCTCGCTACGCCGGTCGGCGGCGATCAGCTTATCCAGGTGCTCCTGAAGATCGGCCGGCGGCAGCGGCGAACTGTCGTCCACCCGGAACGGCGGCTGATAGAGCGCCAGCTTCCGGATCCCGATCCCGGCCGCGGCGGCGTGCAGCGACAGCACGGCACCGGAGGAGAGCCCCCAGACGTCCGCCGAACCACCTGCTAGCTCGATCAGCGCCTGGATGTCCTCGATCTCCCGCTCGACGGCGTACGGCTGGGTGTCAGTGCTGTCGCCCCGCCCGCGCCGGTCGTAGTTGTAGACCGTGAAGTTCACCGCGAGTTCGTCCACCAACTTCGGCAGCATCGGGAACTTCCGATAGCTGAATGCACCCGCGACCAGGATCACGGCGGGTCCGCTGCCCGCCTTGTCGTAGGCGATCGTGGTGCCGTCAGCCGATATCACTGTCTGCATGTCGTCCTCTGTCTCAGATCGAAGCGTTCCCTCTGCCAACACGTCGAACTGACCCTGCCTAGATCGACACCTCAGGCTTGAGAGGTTTCCGCTACGACCTCGGCCGTACGACGGAGTGCCCCGAGCCGGGCCTTGGCGTCCTCCGGGGGCGCACCAGCCAGCCCGCAGGAGGGTGTGACGACCACGTCGGCCAGCGAGGGCACGGATAGGCCGAGCTCGTGCCAGCGGCGGGTCAGCGTCTCGGCCGCCTTCTCGGGATGCGGCACCGGCCCAGTGGTCGGAACCACGCCCGCGAACAGCACGGTGCCGGCTTCGACGGCCATGGCGATCTGCTCCCACCCCACGTTGTTCAGCAGGGCGACATCCACTGCGACCCCATTGGCTCCGGACTTGAGGAATACCTCGATCGGCGGCCTGGCAGCGCAGCAGTGCACCACTGTGGTGGCCGGAGCCGCCGCTTCGATGGCATAGGTCAGCAACTCCACAGCGGCAGGCCCATCCACCCCGCGGTGCTTGCCCCAGCCACTAGCTGTCGGAATCGCCCCAGCCAGTACGGCGGGCAACCCCGGCTCGTCGAGCTGTAGCACCAGGTCGGCGCCGGGTACACGGCGTCGTACGTCTGCGAGATGTTCCTGCACGCCGTAAGCCAGCGCCTCCGCCAGGTCGCGCCGTGCCCCGTGATCGGCCAGCACCTTGTCACCGCGCGGCCGTTCGATCGTGGCGGCGAGTGTCCAGGGTCCGGCCAGCTGTAGCTTCAGCGGACCCTGGTAGCCGTCAGCTAGCTCCTCCAGCACGTCCAGGTCCTGCTGGAGGAGGGAGCGCGCCCGGCGCTGGTCCAGGCTCGCCCGGGCATCAGTACCACCGGTGAGCCGCCAGCCGGCCGGTTGCAGGTCACACGCCAGTTCACCCAGTACGGCGACCGCCCGGCTCACCATGTCGCCGTATGGGCGGGCCGGGAGCTCGGGCAGGAAGGGGATCGTGACAGCTTCCAGGACCAGCTTGGTCCACTCGCGGATGTCCTCGCCGGGCAGTGAGCCCAGTCCGGTGGTCGCCGCGGGACCGAAAGGCGAGGTCACGGGGTTTCGCAGACGGTGTTCATACCGACATGATCACACTTTCTGAGTAGCCCGCTCGACCGCGTCGATGGTGGCGGAGCCGATCACCCGGGTGCCGTCGTACAGGACGACGGCCTGGCCTGGTGCGACCGCGTCGGCAAGCTCGTCGAACTCGACCAGCACCTGGTCGTCCTCGAGCCGCGCGGTCACCGCGATCTCCTCGCCGTGCGCACGCAACTGGGCCTTGACTTTCATCACGTCGGTCGGAACCGGGCCGCACCAGCGCGGCTTGGAGGCAGTGAGACGCTGGACCGCCAACTCGTCGCGGGACCCGACGGTGACCGTGCGATCCACTGGGGAGATGTCCAGTACGAAGCGCGGCTTGCCGTCCGCGGCCGGCGTACCGATCTTCAGGCCCTTGCGCTGTCCAACGGTGAAGCCGTGGGTGCCCTTGTGCTCGCCCAGCTTCGCACCGCTGGAGTCGACGATGTCGCCCGGCGCCTCGCCCAACTGCTTGCTGAGGAAGCCCGGAGTGTTGCCGTCTGCAATGAAGCAGATGTCGTGGCTGTCCGGCTTGGCCGCCACCGACAGGCCGCGGCGCTCGGCCTCGGCCCGGACCTCGGTCTTCGGAGTGTCACCGAGCGGGAAGAAGGCGTGCTTGAGCTGCTGCTGGGTGAGCACACCGAGCACGTAGGACTGGTCCTTGGCCGGGTCGACGGCTCGGTGCAGCTCACGCCCGGCCGATGTCTCCACGATCTGCGCATAGTGGCCGGTCGCAACGGCATCGAACTCCAGCGCCAGAGCCCGCTCCAGCACGGCGCTGAACTTGACCTTCTCGTTGCAGCGCAGGCACGGGTTCGGGGTCCGGCCGGCGGCGTACTCGGCGACGAAATCCTCCACCACGTCAGCATGGAACCGCTCGGCCAGATCCCAGATGTAGAACGGGATCCCGATCACGTCCGCGGCCCGCCGCGCGTCGCGGGAGTCCTCGATCGTGCAGCACCCCCGGGCGCCGCTGCGGTACGACTGCGGGTTCCTGCTCAGCGCGAGGTGCACCCCGACCACGTCGTGACCCGCCTCGGCCATCCGCGCGGCCGCCACGGCGGAGTCGACCCCGCCGGACATGGCTGCGAGTACCCGCATCAGTGGTTCCTTCCCACGTTCTGCAAACCTGCGGACATCGCCCGGTCGACCACCGGGCCGATGTTCTCCAGTACGGCGTCCACGTCGGCCCGGGTGGACGTGCGGCCCAGCGTGAACCGGAGCGACCCGCGCGCCCGCTGGTCGTCGTACCCCATCGCGAGCAGCACGTGGCTCGGTTCGGCGACGCCGGCGTTGCAGGCCGAGCCGGTGGAGACCTCGATCCCGCGCGCGTCGAGCAAGAGCAGCAGCGAGTCACCCTCACAACTGCTGAACGACAAGTGCGCGTTGCCCGGCAAGCGGCCGACCGGATCGCCGGACAACAGCGCTCCCGGAACCGTTGCCAGCACACCCTTCACGAGCTCGTCGCGCAGAGCGATCAAGCGTGCGCTTTCCTCGGACTGGCTCTTGATAGCGTGCTCCAGCGCAACGGCGAAGCCGGCGGTCGCAGGGGTGTCCAGCGTGCCCGACCGTACGTCGCGCTCCTGGCCGCCGCCGTGCACGATCGGCACCAGCGTGGTCTCCTTGCGGACCACCAGGGCACCGATCCCGTACGGTCCGCCGATCTTGTGCGCGGAGATCGTCATCGCATCGGCACCGAGATCCGCGAAGTCCACCGGCACCTGGCCGATCGCCTGGACCGCGTCGGTGTGCACGGGGATGTCGTGCTCGTGCGCCAGCGCCGCGACCTCACGCACCGGCTGCAACGTGCCGACCTCGTTGTTCGCCATCATCAGCGACACGAACGACACCGACCCCGGGTCCTCCTCGATGGCCGCCCTGAGGTCATCGAGCTGCACCCGGCCCAGCTCGTCCACCGGCAGCCACCCGATCTCGGCGCCCTCGTGCTGCGCCAGCCAGATCGCCGGATCCAGGACGGCGTGATGCTCGATCCCGCTGAGCAGGATCCTGCGCCGGCGCGGGTCTTGGTTCAGGCGGGCCCACCACAGGCCCTTCAACGCCAGGTTGTCCGCCTCGGTCCCGCCCGAGGTGAACACCACCTCGCTCGGCTGCGCGTTGAGCGCAGCGGCGATCGTCTCCCGCGACTCCTCGACCGTACGCCG
>JAWWOY010000545.1:0-3067 GCA_033851195.1 Kribbellaceae bacterium
CTGAAGTTCGGCATCTACACCGTGGTCGGCCTCGGTACGGACGTCTACCGGGACGGCAACACCCCGATCTACAACGCGCCGGGCTGCTTCACCCGCGACATCGTCTACCCGGACCTGCGCACCACCAACGGCTGGGACATGTCGTACAAGATCAACTACGCGAGTCCCTGCGCGCAGAAGTACGCCGACTCAGTCGCGAACCTCTTCGCCAGCTGGGGCGTGGACTTCATCAAGATGGACGGAGTCGGCCCCGGCTCCTGGAAGGGCGCCCCGGACGACCCGAACCACAACAACACCGAGGATGTCGAATCCTGGTGGCGCGCGGTCCAGGACTCCGGCCGCCCGATGCAGTACGTGCTGTCCTGGTCGCTCAGCCACCGGTACGCCGACACCTGGAAGGCGAACTCCAACGGCTGGCGGATCGACACCGACGTGGAGTGCTACTGCGACACCATCGTCCGCTGGGACAACTCGGTGAAGCAGCGCTGGTGGGACGTGGCGCAGTGGGTCGACGACGCCGGACCGGGCCACTGGAACAACCTCGACGCGGTCGACGTGGGCGTCGGCGCGATGGACGGACTGACCGAGGCCGAGCGGCAGAGCTACATGACGTTCTGGGCGATCGAGGCGGCACCGCTGTTCGCCGGTGACGACCTGACCAAGCTGGACGCGTACGGTCTGAAGCTGCTCACCAACCGCGAGGTTCTCGCGATCGACCAGGCCGGCAACCCGGCCCGCCCGCTGAACCAGGACCAGCTGCAGCAGACCTGGTACGCCAAGAACGCCGACGGCAGCGTCACGGTCGGCCTGTTCAACCTGGCCGATACCCCGGCCACGGTGACCGGTAAGTTCGACGAGCTGGGCATCACCGGCAAGGCCACGGTCCGCGACGTCTGGGCGGGCCAGAACTTCGGCAACCAGAGCGGGCAGGTCAGCGCATCGCTGCCCGCGCACGGGTCCAAGCTGTTCAAGATCATCCCGAACAACACGGGCTCGCTGAGCAAGCCGGCCGGGTTCCACGCGACCGACGTCAACCGTACGACGGTGTCGCTCGCCTGGCAGCCCAGCACTGGCGCGGCGTCCTACGACGTCTACGCCGACGGCAAGCAGGTGGCGACCAGCACGACGCCCAGTGTCGTGGTGAGCGGCCTGCTGCCGCAGACGCAGTACAAGTTCGAGGTCAAGGCCGTGAACGGTGGCCGGACCTCGGACGCCAGCGCGCCGATCACCATGTTCACCTCGAAGTCGGGCGGCCCGGTCCGCTACGAGGCCGAGGCGTCGACCAGCACGCTCACCGGTAGTGCCGGCATCTCCAGCTGCACCCTCTGTTCGGGTGGCGCCAAGGTCGGCAACATCGGCGGCGATGCCACGGTCACGCTGAACAACATCACCGTCCCGACGGCCGGGACCTACCTGGTGAAGATCGCCTACACCGACGGCGACACCAGCCGCCAGAGCATGCTGACGGTCAACGGCTCCGACACCTACTGGGCCAACTACAGCGGCCTAGGCGACAACGACTGGGGCACCCCCCAGGTGACCTATCTCCCGATGAAGCTGGCGGCCGGCGCCAACTCCATCAAGGTCTCCAACCCCACCGGCTACATCGCCGACATCGACTGGATCACCGTCTAGTCCCCACCCGGTAGGGCACTGACGTCCGAAGAACCTGAGGCTATGACCCCGGGTTCTTCGGACGTTGCGCGTTTTAGGCTGGGTAGATGAGCAACTACCCGGGGATGATCACGCCGGTGGATCACGTGGAGCCGGTGCCTCGGCGGATCCGCGCCACCCTGGACGGCCGCGTCGTACTCGACACCACGCGAGCCGTGTACCTGTGGGAGAGGCAGTCGTATCCGCAGTACTACGTGCCGCTGGCCGACGTGGTCGACGGGGTGCTGGTCGACACCGGGGAGACCGAGCAGCACGAGCGCGGCACGGCTCGCGTGCACACGGTCGGCGCGGGCCGTGATGCTGGCCGTGACACTGGCAGGGCCCGGGTGTACGACGAGGGGCTGGTCGCCGGGCGGGTGCGGTTCGACTGGGACGCGCTGGACAGTTGGTACGAGGAGGACGAGGAGGTGTTCGTCCATCCACGGAATCCGTACAGCCGGGTCGACGCGATCAGGTCGAGCCGACTGGTCCAGGTATCGGTGGACGGCGTCGTGCTTGCCGAGTCCGCCTCGACGGTGATGGTGTTCGAGACCGGTCTGCCGCCCAGGTACTACTTCCCCCGGACCGCGGTGAACTTCGAGCACCTGGTGCCGACTGACACTGAGACGGCCTGTCCCTACAAGGGAAGGACCAGCGACTACTGGTCGTCCACGGCCGGCAGTCGCCTGCGTCCCGACCTGGCCTGGAGCTACGACTTCCCTACCGCCGCGTTGCTGCCGATCGCCGGTCTCGTTGCCTTTTACAACGAACGGGTCGCCCTCAGCATCGACGGCGAGTCACTGGAGCGTGTCCGTACGCACTTCTCCGACTGACCCTGCCTGCTCAGATCGCCGAAGTGACGCCGCCGTCCATCGTGATGATGGCGCCCGTCACGTAGCTCGCGAGCGGCGAGGCGAGGAACACCGCGACATTCGCGACCTCTTCAGGTTCGGCCGCGCGGCCCAGCGGGATCTCCGCCACCTGCTCGGCGAGCAACTCCTCCTTCGGCCGGCCGGTCGCCCGTACTGCGGCCTCGAGCCCCTCGTCCACGCGACTCGTGCGGGTCATGCCGGGGTTGATCACGTTCACCCGGACGCCGCGATCGGCGTACGCCTTGGCATAGCCGACGGAGGCGAGCATCAGCGCCGCGTTGGCCGCGCCGCCGCCGATGTGCAGCGGGTTGGCGGCCCGTCCACCCTGGCCGACCACGTTCACGATCGCGCCACCGCCTCGCTCGGCCATCCCCCGGATGACCGCCACGGTGGCGTTCATATAGGTGAAGTACTTGGCCTCCATGGCCGCGTGCAGCGCCTGGCTGTCCAGTTCGTCCGGCGGCGTACGGCGGGCGGCCCCGGCGCAGTTGACCAGGATGTCGACCGCTCCGATCCGCTCGATTGCGGCAGCGGTGGCAGCT
>JAWWOY010000733.1:0-16796 GCA_033851195.1 Kribbellaceae bacterium
CCAGCGGCCAGCGGCCAGCGGCCAGCGGCCAGCGACACGATCAGCTGAGCGGTAGCGGCGGGGGTGGGCCGATGCGGAAGAGGGCGGCGAAGCGGTCCAGTTCGGCGGGTTCACCGGTAATGCGCACGATCCCGTTCGCCAGTACATCGGCCGCACTGAGCTCACCCGACAGCAGCGGGCTCAACGGCGCCATCGCCTCGACGACCAGATCTGCGGGCGCACCGACGTCCGCAGCCGCAGCCGCATCGGCCTCCACATTCGCACCGACATCCGCAGCCGCAGCCGCAGCCGCAGCCGGACCTTCGCCTGTTATCAGTGAGCCAGCCTCCACCCGCGCGTGGATCACTACGTCGCCGAACCGCAACTCGTAGCCGACCTTCAGCCCCGCAGCCTCCGAAGGCTGGAAGGTCGACCGCAGCGCCATGATCAACGAGTCCGCCGTCGCGATCTCGCCAGGCCGCAACTCCCCCAATGACCGGGCTCCCCAGCGACCCAACCCCAGGACCAGTTCCTCCAACTCGGCGCCATACGGGGTGAGCTCGTAGACGACCGCGCCGGACGGCCGCGGTTGCACCCGCCGTACGACGACGCCGGCCTGCTCCAGTTCCTTCAGCCGGGTGGCGAGCACGTTCGTCGGGATCTTCGGCAGGCCGGACCGCAGATCGGTATAACGCTTCGGGCCGACCAACAGGTCGCGGATGATCAGCAGCGCCCAGCGCTCACCCACCATCTCGAGCGCGCGGGCCACCCCGCAGTACTGCCCGTATGTTCTGGTCGTCACGCCATCCACTCTACTTGACAAAGCTTACTTGTTTTTATGAAGCTGGTCACCAGACGAATCCGAGGGAGCAGCAGAACGATGGCGAAGATGACCGAGCAGGGCCGCGAGCAGTTCCTCGCCGGCACCCACGTCGCGGTGGTCAGCGTGGCGGGTGAGTCCGGCCAGCCGCCGATCAGCGTTCCGACCTTCTACGCGTACGAGCCGGGCGGCGAGATCACCATGTTCACCGGCACCCAGCGCCGCACGCCGAAGCGGATCGAGCGGATCAAGGCGACTGGGCTGATCACGCTGCTCGTCCAAAGCGAGGAGGCGCCGCCTGCGTACGTCACGGTCGAGGCCGAACTGGTGAAGCTGGAGCAGCCACCCACCGAGCACCAGATGGCCGCGATCGCCCGGCGCTACATGCCGGAAGAGCACGCGATGGGCTTCGTCCGCGGCGAACTCGGCGATCCGGGCAACACGGTCACCCTGATGACATTCCGGCCGGTCCGCTGGCTCAGCTTTGATGCGGCCGAAGACAGGTAGCGAAGACAGGTAGCGGAGCCCGATAGCACTGACAACGCTGACATCAAGGCCCGGCGCGGCAGCGCGCCGGGCCTTTCGCATCTCCGGGATCCGAACCGTGGCAGAACAGCAACCGCCCGAACCGTTGACGCCTCCGTAGCACTGCCGTAACAATGAGCCACCACTGCGCAAGAATCTTGCAAAAGCTAAGTAACTTCTAGACGATCTCTGCAATTTCTTGGCAGTTCTGATCCCCCTGTGCCCTCACCACCCGCCCCCATCAGGAGAGGTCCTGGATGCCATGAGAACAAAACCCGGAAAGTGGCGGCTGCTGGCCGCGATGCTCGCGAGCAGTCTGCTCTTGTCCGCCGCCCCGATGTTCCGGGCATCCAGCGGACCCGGCCACGGGAACACCGCGGCAGCCGCCGTGACCGCTGGCCCCAACCTCGCGGCGGGCAAGACCGCCACTGCGAGCAGCGCCAACCAGACCTACGCCGCCCCGAACGTGAACGACGGAAACCAGAGCACCTACTGGGAGAGCGCCAACAACGCGTTCCCGCAGTGGGTCCAGGTGGATCTGGGGTCTTCGGTAAGCACCAACCAGGTCGTCCTCAAGTTGCCGACCGGCTGGGGTGCCCGCAACGAGACCCTGGCTGTCCAGGGCAGCACCGACGGCACGAACTTCAACGACCTGTCCGCCTCGGCTGCCCGCTCCTTCGCCCCTGCCGCCAACACCGTGACGATCGACTACGGCGCCTCGACCGTGCGGTACGTGCGAATCCGCATCACCGCCAACACCGGCTGGCCCGCAGGCCAGCTGTCCGAGCTCGAGGTCTACGGACCGGCGGCCGGCGATACCCAGGCTCCCACCGCCCCGGGCAGCCTGGCCTTCACCGAGCCGGGCACCGGCCAGATCCGGCTGACCTGGAACGCCTCCACCGACAACGTCGGAGTCACCGGGTACGACGTGTACGCGAACGGCGCGCTGCGCACCAGCGTGGCCGGCAACGTGCTCACGTACACCGACAGCCAGCCGGCCAGTGCCTCGGTCAGCTACTTCGTCCGGGCGAAAGATGCCGCTGGCAACCAGTCGCCCAACAGCAACACGGTCACCCGCGGCGGCAGCACCGGCCCGGGCAGCAACCTGGCGCTCGGCAAGCCGATCACGGCTTCCGGATCCGACTTCACCTTCGTCGCGACCACCGCGAACGACGACAACGTGACGACGTACTGGGAGGGCAACGCCAACCCGGCCACGCTCACCACCCAACTGGGCGCCAACGCGGACCTCAGCTCGATCGTGGTCCGGCTGAACCCGGACAGCGCCTGGGGCAACCGGACGCAGACCTTCCAGATCCTGGGCCGCGAGCAGAGTGCCACCGCATTCACCAGCCTGGTCGCCTCCGCGTCGTACAACTTCAGTCCGTCGAGCGGGAACACGGTGACCATCCCGGTCAACGCCCGCGTCGCCGACGTACGGCTGAACTTCACCGCCAACACCGGCGCACCGGCCGGCCAGGTGGCCGAGCTCCAGGTGATGGGCGTCCCCGCCCCGAACCCGGACCTCACCGTCTCCGGCGTCTCCTGGACCCCGACCTCCCCGGTCGAGACCGACGCCGTCACGCTGCAGGCGACGGTGAACAACACCGGTACGGCGGCCTCCGGGGCCACCAACGTCAACTTCTACCTCGGTACGACAAAGGTCGGTACGGCGAACGTGGCCGGCCTGGCCGCGGGTGCCTCCAGTGTTGTGACGGCCAACATCGGCGCCAGAGACGCGGGCAGCTACCCGGTCACCGCCAAGGTGGACGAGTCGAACACGGTGATCGAGCAGAACGAAGCGAACAACTCCGGCTCCAGCGGCTCCCCGCTGGTCGTCACTCCGGTGGCGAGCTCCGACCTGATCGCGTCCCCGGTCGGCTGGACGCCGGGCAACCCGGCGAACGGCAGCACGGTGACCTTCTCCGTGGCGATCAAGAACCAGGGCAGCATCGCGTCGGCCGCCGGCGCGCACAACATCACCCTCACCGTGCTCAATGGCAGCACAGTGGTCCGCACCCTGACCGGCGCGTTCACCGGCACCATCGCATCGGGCGCCACCACCAGCCCGGTCAATCTGGGCACGTGGCCGGCCGTCAACGGCAGGTACACCGTGCATGTCGTGCTCGCCGACGACGCCAACGAACTCCCGGTGAAGCGGACCAACAACACCAGTGACAAACCGCTGTTCGTCGGTCGCGGCGCCAACATGCCGTACGACCACTTGGAGGCCGAGGACGCCGCCGTGGGTGGTGGCGGCCAGATCGTCGGGCCGAACCGCAACGTCGGCGACCTCGCCGGTGAAGCCTCCGGCCGCAAGGCTGTCACGCTGAACTCGAACGGCTCCTTCGTCGAGTTCACCACCAAGGCGAGCACCAACACGCTCGTCACCCGCTTCTCGATCCCAGATTCGGCCGCTGGCGACGGCATCGATTCGACTATCAACGTCTACGTCAACGGCACCTTCCACAAGGCACTGCCGCTGACCTCCAAGTACGCCTGGCTGTACGGCGCTGAGGCCGGCCCGGGCAACTCGCCGGGTGCAGGCCCCGCGCGGCACATCTACGACGAAGCGAACATCATGCTGAACGGGACCTTCCCGGCCGGCACGAAGATCAAGCTGCAGAAGGACCCGGCCAACACCACCAACTACGCGATCGACTTCATCGACACGGAGCAGGTCGCGCCGACCGCCAACCCGGACCCGACCAAGTACACGGTCCCGGCCGGCTTCAGCCAGCAGGACGTGCAGAACGCACTCGACAAGGTCCGGCAGGACGCCACCCTGCTCGGCGTCTACCTGCCCGCAGGCGACTACCAGACCTCGAGCAAGTTCCAGGTGTACGGCAAGGCCGTCAAGATCGTCGGCGCCGGTCCCTGGTACACGAAGTTCTACGCGCCCTCGACGCAGGCCAACACCGATATCGGGTTCCGCTCGGAGGCGTCGGCCAACGGCTCGTCGTTCACCGGGTTCACCTACTTCGGCAACTACACGTCCCGGATCGACGGCCCCGGCAAGGTGTTCGACTTCTCCGGCACCTCGAACATGACCATCGACAACATCTGGGTCGAGCACATGATCTGCATGTACTGGGGGTCGAACACCGACAACTCCACGATCAAGAACTCCCGGATCCGCGACACGTTCGCCGACGGCATCAACATGACGAACGGCAGCTCCGGGAACCTGGTCAGCAACAACGACGCCCGCGCCACGGGTGACGACAGCTTCGCGCTCTTCAACGCCACCGATTCCGGCGGCGGCGAGGTCCGGGACAACATCTACGAGAACCTCTCGTCGACCCTGGTCTGGCGTGCGGCCAGCATCGCGGTGTACGGCGGCACCAACAACGTGTTCCGCAACCTGTACGTCGCGGACACCCTGGTGTACGCCGGCATCACGATCAGCTCGCTCGACTTCGGCATCCCGATGAACGGCTTCGGCGCAACCCCGCCGACGCGGTTCGAGAACATCTCGATCGTTCGGGCCGGTGGGCACTTCTGGGGCAGCCAGACCTTCCCGGGGATCTGGATCTTCTCCGCCTCGAAGGTTTTCCAAGGCATCCGGGTCAGTGACGTAGACATCGTCGATCCCACCTACAGCGGGATCATGTTCCAGACGAACTACTCCGGCTCACAACCGCAGTTCCCGGTCACCGACACGATCCTGACTAACATCACGATCTCCGGTGCCCAGAAGAGCGGCGACGCCTTCGACGCCAAGTCCGGCTTCGGCATCTGGGCGAACGAGTTGCCGGAACCGGGTCAAGGCCCGGCCGTCGGGTCGGCAACCTTCAACAACCTGCAACTGAGCAACAACGCCGTCAACATCCGCAACACGACGTCGACCTTCACCATCACGCAGAACCCATAACCCACCCCCGAGATGGAGCGGCCGCCGGGAGATTCGCCCCCTCCCGGCGGCCGTTTCCTGTCCAGGCTTTACTGGGCCGCATGAAAGTGGTCGTTGACGGCGAGCAACTGCCGGATGAGCCAGGGCCGTTCCACGTCGAGGGCGCCAGGGCCGGCGCCCCGGTGGAACTGTCGGTCGGTTGGCGGGCCGGAACTGCGTCGGCGTCATCCAGGGCCTGGTTCGTGGCGGATGCGGCCGGGCGGGTCGATCCGCGGAGACAGCCGGCGTTCGCGGGGGCCTATCTCGGACTGGACCCGTTCGGCCTGTTCTGGTCGGCGCGAGCCGCCGACGGATCGACGCCGGCACCGGTCGACGACAACCTCGAGGTTGAGATCCATGCACGTTGCGACGACGATCTAGCGGTCGGCAGCTACCTACTACTTGCTCGCGGCGCGGACGTCATCGTGACTGAGATCGAGGAGGAAGGTCTTGTCGCCAGGCTGTTCCAGACCGCGGGGCCGGGCGTCGTCGTACTGGGCGGATCGGATGGTGGTCTGGGCACAGCTGGTCGTATCGCCGGACTGCTCAGCTCACGAGGAATGACCGCCCTGGCGCTCGGCTATTTCGACCTCCCAGGGCTCCCGCAACAACTAGTCGGCGTCGCCGTCGAAACGGTCGCCCGTGGGCTGGAACGGTTGACCGAGCTGACCAACGCAAGGCCTGCTCTCCTCGGCATTTCTCGCGGTGCCGAGCTCGCCCTACTTGCCTCTAGCATCTACCCGGACCTCGTCCGACGCGCCGCTGCCGTAGTTCCGAGCCTGTATCTCTGGCCCGGGTTGGCAACTCCGAACGCCGCCGCTTGGACGATGGCCGGACAGCCGCTGCCGTTCATTCCGGACGAGCCGGAGGCTGCGGCCGCTGAAGTTGCCTTGGTCAACCATTCCACTGATCCCGCGGCTCCTTACATGGAAGCAGCACTGGCGATAGCGACCGGCGTACAGCGAGAGGCGGCAAGGATCCGGCTGGAGGACATCACGGCGCCGGTGCTCCTCGTCTCGGGTGCTGCGGATGCGTTGTGGCCATCCGCAGCGCAGTGCCTGACCGCTATCGAGGAACTGGCGGACGACCGCTACCAACACCTCTCGTACGCCGGGGCCGGGCATCGGCTGAGCGCCTTTCCCACCACGCCGATGAGCACCAGCATGACCACGGCCGATGGCTTCCATCTGCAGTTCGGCGGCTCGGTTCAGGCGACCGCGGCAGCTTCGGCGGATCTGTGGGCACGGCTGCCGACCTGGCTGAAGGCTGGGGACTGATTGGTCAGCTGGAGGCTGGGCGGAGTTGCGGGTGGGGTTGGGGGGAGGCGAGGAGGCGGTGGGCCGAGGGCGTCAGCGAGTGGAGGGCGATGCCGCCGGCGCGATGGGTGGTGACCAGGCCCACGTTGCGCAGGACGCGGGCGTGCTCGCTCGCGGAGGCCAATGAAATACCCGTACGCCGGGCCAACTGCGTCGTACTGGCGCTGGTTCTCAGAGTGCGGAGGACGGCTGCGCGGGTCCGGCCGATGAGCTCGGCCAAGCGGTCGGAGTCGCCGCACAGGTCGTCGTACGGGAGATCGGCCGACGGGTAGACCATCACCGGTCGCCGTCCCGGCGGGTCCAGCAGCAGGCACTCTGCGGTCAGCGCCGACGGGTAGAGCAGCAGTCCGCGCCCACCGAGGTGGACCTCGCGTGTCGAGCCATCGCCGACCAGGCCATGCGCCTCCAGCACGGGCGCGCGCCACCGAACATCGGGGTGCAGACCCGCCAGCATCCCCTCGACGCCGGTGCTCAGCAGGGCCCGCGACCGGATCGCCAGATCCGCGGCGAAACGCTGCTCCGACTCGGTCGCCGACAGGGCCAGCACCTCGTGGTGGAACGCCCGTACGGCGTCGCCCAGCGAGCGCCGAGCGCGCGTGCGGCCGGCAAGGAAATCCGTCATCCAGGGTTCGACCTCGCTCGGGAGCCACGGCTCCAACTGGCCCCGGATGACGTCCGCAGGTGTCTCGATCAGCTGCGCCACGGCCGGTTCCAGCCCCGGCTCAGCCAGTTCGGGCGTCAGGAAGCCGGGGAACTGGCCGGTCGGTGCGATCAGCTTGAACAGCGGCTGCATCGACGGCCGGAGGTTGACCGCGGCCAGCCGGCGCCACCGGCGAGCGGCCTGCGGGATCGGGCGGTCGCCGAGAGCCCGGGCACCAAGGGCGGCGTCCCACAAGGTGTCCGGCTCGGTCCCGAACACGACCCGAGCCAGATCGGCTTCGCTGAAGTGCACCCTGATCATCTCCGGATTGTGCCCTCTGACGAGTCCTTCGGCCCAGACCGAAACCGGTCGCGCCGGGAACCGGGGCCACCGACGCTGTGCCCCATGATCCAGCGCAGACACGTCTTGACAGCCCTCCTGACCAGCGCGGTCCTGGCCATCTCGACCCAGGCCAGCGCCGCCACCGACCACCGCAACGACGACTCGCGCCCGACCACCTATACCGTCTCCGAACAGCCCGGCGACACCCCCGAGGGGATCGAGGTGACCCCCGACGGGACGATCTACGTCACCAGCGTCGGTAGTGGCGCCGTCTACCGTGGCTCGGTTCGCAGCCCACGCCTGAAGCCGTTCCTCGCCGCCGGTTCGGACGGCAGGACCTCGGCGACCGGTGTTCACGTCGACCGATGGGGCCGCGTCCTTGTTGCAGGTGCGAGTACCTCGAAGCTCTACCTGTACGACGCCCGCGGCCGGTTGCTCGCCGCCCGAATGGCACAGGCAGGCTCGTTCCTCAACGACTTCGCGTTCACTGCTGACGCTGTCTATGTGACCGATTCGGCGCACAACCAGATCTGGCGTGCCTCGCTGACCGTACAAGGGCTCGGAGAGCTCAAGCCCTGGCTGACCCGCGACAAGATCAGCCCGACTCCGTACTTCCTCAACGGCATCGTCGCCACCCCGGACGGCCGGACGCTTCTCGTCGGAGAGCAAGGACAGGACCTCACCTACCGCGTCGACATCCGGACCGCCACCGCGAAGCCGGTCGAGGTCACCGGCGCCAACGGCATCCTCTCCGGCGACGGCTACCTGCTGGAGGGACATCACTTGTACGCCGTCTACAACGCGGGCGGCGGCCGATACGTCACCCGCCTGGCCCGGCTGGATAGCACGTGGAGCGCGGCCGAGGTCGTTGCCGACTCCGCGCCTGGCGCAGCAGGCTCCACCCCGACCACTGTGGCCCGCGACCGTGACAGGCTGCTCTGGGTGAACAGCCAGCTCGACCTCGCTCCGGGCACCCCGCCGTACACGGCCTCTGTAGTACCTGGGCTTCGCTGAGCTCTCAGCCCGTCTCTACGCCGAGCAGAGTGCGGTGGTGCTGTGGGGCGTCGATCTCGTCAAGCAGGGCGATCGCGAAGTCGGCGTACGAGATGCGGCTGGTGGCTTCAGCCGGTGTCGTGCGGTACTTGCCGGTGCGGTCCGGATGGGCGTGGTCGAAGTCCCCTGCTGGAGCGATAGCCAGCCAGTCGAGGTCGGACGACGCCAGTACGTCGCCGGCGGCCGCGTGGGCAAGGTAGAAGCTGCGGTAGTCCTGCGGATAGCCGGGGGCGTCCATCAGCAGCGCGCCTGACTCGGTCTCGAGGGTCGAGGCCAGTCCTACCCAGACCAGCCGAGCTACTCCCGCCTTGCTGAGCCCGTCGACGAGAGCCTCGGCCGTGGCGGTGAAGAAGGCCGTCGGGTCCACGCTGCCGTCGTACACGGCGGCTATGACGGCGTCGTGCCCGTCCGCAAGCCGAGCGACGTCGACTGCGGCCGTGACATCGCCAGTGACTATCTCGACGCCGTCGGCCGCCAGGTCGTCGTACTTGCTGGGGTTGCGGACCGCCGCCGTCACCTGGTGGCCGCGGCGGCAGGCCTCCTCCACGGCTGCGCGTCCGGCTCTGCCTCCTGCGCCGAACACCACTACCTTGCTCATCCGTTCACCCTTCGCTGGGGGCCGAGACGTCCGCCGGCCGCTGCTGCCGACGGTAGGCGGAGGCCCGGTTACCGATCGGATACTGGCTAACCTGGAGCGGTGAAGCCCTTGGATCCGGAGATGTTCGACGAGCTCTGCCCGTCCAGCCTGTTGCCCTTCCGTTTCGGCGACAAGTGGGCGGGGCTGGTGATCCGCTGCCTGGAGGACGGGCCGCGCCGGTTCTCCGAGCTGCGCGTGCCGATCCGCGGTGTGACTGCGAAGGTGCTTACCCAGTCGCTGCGCTGGCTCGAGCGGGACGGACTGATCACCCGGACCGAGTACGCCGTACCTGTGCGGCGGGTCGAGTACGAACTGACGCCGCTCGGCCGCAGCATGCTCGAGCCGATGGCGGTGGCCTGCGCATGGGCGGCAGAGCACTGGGAAGAACTGCTCGACGCCCGCGAAGCCGCCACGAACTTCAGCGCTTGGACAAGCTAGTGAAGCAAGCCCAGGACGAGATCTTCGCCCCCCTTTCACCCGCCGACCGCGCCACCCTCGGTCGCCTCCTCGCCCAAGTCCTGGCTCACCACGGCGGAGCTGACTGGAGTAACAGCGCACCTCGGCCAACCCGAAAGTCTTCTCGTCGCCGTAGTTCCCATCGCACCGCGCTCGCCCCTCGTTCTCCTGCACAAAAGGGCGATTAGGGTTACGGTGGTCGGGTGGGGTTGCTCGACCGGCGTACGGAGAAGCAGGCGCTCCACCAGGTGCTCGACAGCGTGCGGGCCGGGATGAGTGGCGCGCTGATCCTCCGCGGGGAGCCCGGAGTGGGGAAGTCGGCGTTGCTCGACTACGCGGTAGAGCGTGCCGCGGACCTGCATATCGTCCGGACGGTGGCGGTCGAGTCGGAGATGGCCCTTGGCTTTGCCGCCGTTCACCAGTTGCTCGTCCCCTTCCTGCCCGCCGTGGACCGGCTGCCCGGGCCACAGCGGCGGGCGCTGGGTGTGGCCTTCGGGCTAGTCAGCGGGCCGCCGGCCGATCCGTTCTTGGTCGGTCTGGCCGTGCTGACGCTGTTGTCGGACACGGCCAGCGCCCGGCCGGTCCTGTGCGTGATCGACGACGCGCAGTGGCTGGACGACGAGTCCGCCGACGTCCTCGGCTTTGTGGCCCGCCGGCTGCTGGCCGACAGGGCTGGAATGCTGTTCGCGATCCGGGAGACCACGGGGCCGGATCCCCGGCTGCAGGCGTTGCCGGGTCTTCGGCTCGCCGGCCTGCCCGAGCCGGACGCGTACGAGCTGCTGGCGACCGCAGTCGACCAACCCATCGAGGCGAGAGTGGCGGAGTGCATCATCGCCGGGACCGGTGGCAACCCTCTGGCCATTGTCAAGGCCGCGGCCGAGCTGACCCCGGAGCAACTGCGCGGACAGGTGCCGCTGCCCGAGCCGCTGCCCGTCGGTCACCAGCTCGAACACCTGTTCGTGCGGCGCGTGCGCGAGCTTCCCACGGACACACAGACGCTGCTGTTGCTGGCGGCGGCGGAGCAGCCGCGCCGGGGCGATCGGCTATGGCAGGCGGCCGCCGCGCTGGGGATCCCGGAGTCCGCCGCGGTGCCCGCGGAGGCCGCGGGAATGGTGGCCTTCTGGCCAGAGGTGCGGTTCTCCCACCCGCTCGTCCGCTCGGCGGTCTACCACGCCGCGGCCCTGGATCAGCGGCGGGATGCCCACCGGGCCCTCGCCGCGGCCTGCGATCCGCAGTTCGACAGAGTTCCCCGGGCCTGGCATCTGGCGGCGGCCACCGCCCGGCCTGACGAAGGGGTCGCGGCCCAGCTTGCGGTGGCAGCGGACCGGGCCAAGAGTCGTGGTGGCTACGCCACCGCGGCCGCGCTCCTGGAGCGCGCGGCGTTGCTGACTCCCGACGAGGAGCGGCGGGCCGAGCGCCGGCTGTCGGCAGCGGACGCCCACGTGGTCGCGGGGGCGGTCGACCGGGCCGAGGCACTGCTGGCCGAGGCCGCCGTGGGCCTGCACGATCCGCTGTCGACCGCGCAGGCGACCCTGCTGGAGGGCAGGATCCGGTTCCACCGCGGGCAGGTGGCCGAGGCCGCATCCGCACTGGTCTGTGCGGCACGGCGATTGCGGCCGGGCGACCCGCGCGCCGCGAGGGACGCGCTGCTCTCCGCACTGGAGGCCGCGGTTTTCGCCGGGTGGGCGCCGAGCGCCCCCGTCCTGCACGAGATCGTGCGGACGGCGCGGAATCTGCCACCCACGGGCGACCCTCCGGACTCGGCGGCCAATCTTCTGCTCCAGGGCTGCACCGCACGGGTGATCGGTGGCTATGTGTCGGCCGTGCCGGCGTTGCGTCGCGCGGTCCAGGCCTTCCTCGCCGATGAGGTGGACCCCGACGTCGCGCTCCAACGACTGGAACTGGCTGCTGTCTCGGCCGCCGATCTGTTGGACGACGCCTCGGTGGAGCGGCTGACCACTGACTGGATCGACCGGGCTCGCGAGAGCGGGGCATTGGCCAGGCTGGCTGGCGCGCTCGCTTTCCGGAGCGCCTTCGTCGACGGACCGGCCGGACGGCTGGCCGCGGCCCGGTCGGCGGAGTCGGAGGCGCACGAACTGGCGGGGGTGACCAACAACCCCGGCGTGGTCCCTCCCACGGGCGCGCACACGCTGCTCACCCTCAGCCTGAGCGGCCGCGAGGCGGAAGCGCGGGCGACCGCGGCGGCGGTCGCCCTCGAAGCCCCGGGCAGGGGCGCCGCCGGTGAGGCGGCCTTCGCGGCGTATTGCATCGGCGTGCTAGAGATCAGCCTTGGCAACTACGGCTCCGCCATCGGATGCCTAGATGCGGCGTACACCGACGACACGCCGCTCGTCGGGACCCAGGCACTGCCCGACCTGGTAGAGGCGGCCGTCCGCGCCGGTCGGCGAGACCTCGCAGAACGCGCACTCCACCGCTTGGAGGACCGCGCGACCGCGACCGGCACTCCCCTCGCCCTCGGGTTGCTCGCCCGCTCCCGGGCCCTGCTGGCCACCCCGGCCGAGGCCCCCCAGGAGTACGAGGACGCGCTCTCGCTGCTCGGCCGAACCCGAGCCGCTCCCCAGCTCGCCCGCGCCCACCTCCTCTACGGCGAGTGGCTGCGCCGCCAGCGTCGGCGGCGGGAGGCACGCGACCAGCTGCGCACCGCGCACGACATGTTCGACGGCATGGGCCTCCACGGCTTCGCCGAGCGGGCGCGCGTGGAGCTGCGTGCCACCGGCGAGCGCACCCGGAAGCGGGAACCGGGGAGCCCCGAGGAGCTCACCCCCCAGGAGGCACAGATCGCCGCCCTGGTGAGCCGAGGAGAAGCGAACCGGGAGATCGCCGCGCAGCTGTTCGTCAGCCCGAGCACCGTGGAATACCACCTGCACAAGGTGTTCCGGAAGCTCGGGGTGACCTCCCGCACCCAGCTCGCCCACCGCGTCATCCACCAGGGCTCCGGCGTCCTCCACCCGACCCCCGCCTCCGACCGTCCACTCCTCGATGGACGCCGCTGATCCCGCGGCCTGCCACCGAGCGTCGTCGTCGCAGCTGGGAAGCCCGATCGGGTCGGCTGGCGGCCCCCGGAATCGACACCCGCTCGGAGCGGTGGACTAAGGATTTCGGGGATTCCACGTCGTCTGCCGCGCCCTTAGCGTCGTTGGTGACGGGGCCGTACCGAGCGGTGCGACATCTCGATCAGGAGGCCGCCACCGAGGTCACGACATCTCTCGCGATCAACGCGAGGGGTCAGACGGCGCGTAGGGAGAGGAAGCCATGACATCCACGATCAACGAGTACCGGGCGGGACTGAAACTCGGGGCGAGGTCGGAGTTCCTCGCCATCGGGGACGTCATTTCGGGACAGGAAGAGGAGCTGCGCCAGACCCTGGAGAGGCACATGGCCGACCCGCGTACTCAGGAGGCCGTCAACCAGATCGGCACGCTGCATGAGGCGCGGTTCGTGCTCATGGACAGTGGCAAGCGGCTCATGTTCGCCAGCAGCTTCGATGGACCGTGGGATGTGTACATCGACGACTTCGCCACCACGGATATCGGACTGAACTTCGACGAGACCTGGAAGCACGTCCAGGGGTACCCAGGCGTCAAGTCCCCCAACATCAAAGAGTGGTTCAAGGAGCACACGGTCGTGGCGGGCAACTTTGTTGCCGCCTATCCCGAGCCGACGGTGCAGCAGGTCTTGAAGGCGCTGGCCCTGCAGAAGGCGTTCCAGCAGGTGCTGGACACCCCGGGCGCCGAGGAGGCGCTGCAGCACCCGGCGCTGAAGCCGCTTCTGGACCAGGCCGCCGACTGAACCCTGCCGCTGACCGCAGGGATTGGCGCCGCCCCTGCTGTCGGCGGCAAGCCCGGCGCCCTGGCGTCGGATCGCACTGGCCGGATGCCCTCTTCGGGGAGACACCGAGATCACGACATCCCTCGCGATCAACGCGAGGGGTCACACGGCTTGTACAGAGAGGAAGCCATGACAACCACGACCAACGTGAAATCGGGACGGGGCCTCAGCGACGGAGTGGTCTCCGAGCTGGCCACCTACTGGAATGTCCTGCCCGGCCACGAGGACGAGCTGCGCGCCGCCACCGAGCGGTTCTCCGCGGTGCTGCACCAGGTGCCGCTGGAGAAGAACATCCACACCGGGCTGCGGGACCAGCGCCACGTGATCTTCGACAACGGGCAGCGGATGATGTGGGCCACGACGTTCGAGAACGAATGGGACCCCTACTTCGAGGATTTCGTCCTGATCGGCATCGAGCACTTCCTGGACTGGATGCAGCACACCACCCAGTACCCGGCCGTCTCTGAGTGGGTCGAGTCGTCCGGCGGGGTCGAGAAGCTCAGCTCGGACAACCCCGACGTTGACGCGCACGTGAAGCAGACCGTCGGCGGGCTCAAGAAGATCGTCCAGTCGGTGCAGAGCCCGGCCACCGGCTACTTCAACAACCTGAGCACCTGGACGATGCCGGAGATCGTCAAGGCCCAGCGCCTGCAGGAGGCCTTCCAGCAGGTGCTCGACGACCCGGGCGCCGCCGAGGCGCTGCAGCACCCGGCGCTCAAGCCGCTGCTCGAGCAGGCCGCCGACTGAGCCACACCCGGCTTGCGGGGCGGCCAGTGCCGCCCCCGCGGACCGGCAAGAAACGCCGCTGTCAAGCAACCCCTGAGGGAGCATCATGACCACGGAGACCGACACCTCACTGGAGCTCGGCGACATCCAGGCCGCCGCCCTGATGCCCCGGCCCAATCCGTACGCGGGGGCATATCTCGCGCTGCGCATCGACGACCGGCACGCGGGGCGGGAGCTGCTGCGGCGGCTGATCCCCCTGCTCGAGCCGGTCTCCTCGTTCGACCCCGGCAGGCCCGTCTCGCTCGGGGTGGGACTCAGCTTCGGGGGGCTCGAGGCGCTTGGCGTGCCGGCGGAGTCGCTGGCCACCTTCCCGTCCGAGTTCCAGCAGGGCATGGCCGCTCGCGCGGCGTACATCGGGGACGTCGGGGAGAGCGCGCCGGAGAACTGGGAGGCGCCCCTGGGCTCGAAGGACGTACACGTCGTGGTGGCCGCGCTCGCGCGGGACACCTCCCTCATGGAGACCCTGGTCAGGCTGGCGCAGGACGCCATCCGGAACCGGCCCGGCGTCACACCGGTCTGGACGCTGGACGTGCACGTGCCGCCGGACGGGCGCGAGCAGTTCGGCTTCAAAGACTCGATCAGTGAGCCGGCCGTCGAGGGCACCAACATCCTCGGCAGCAACCCGCACGAGACACCGCTCAAGGCCGGCGAGTTCGTCCTGGGCTACCAGGACGAGACCGGCGACGTGTCGCCGGTTCCGCAGCCCGAAGTGCTGGGCCACAACGGCACGTACGTGGCCTTCCGCAAGCTGCATCAGCGGGTGGCGGCCTTCCGCCAGTACCTGCGCCAGAGTGCCGCGGACGACGCCGAGCAGGAGTGGCTCGCGGCCAAATTCGTCGGGCGCTGGCCCAGCGGCGCGCCGCTCGCCCTGGCCCCGGACAAGGATGACCCCGAACTGGGCGCCGACCCCGCACGCAACAACGCCTTCATGTACGGCGACGACCCCCGGGGCCTCAAATGCCCGGTCGGCGCGCACGCCCGGAGGATGAACGCACGCGACGCGGTCATCACCGGACGGGTGCGCCTGCACCGCATGATCCGACGCGGCACCAACTACGGCCCGTCGCTGCCCCCCGGCGTGCTGGACGACGACGGCGCCGACCGCGGCCTCATGTTCGCCTTCGTCGGCGCGCACCTGGACCGGCAGTTCGAGTTCGTCCAGCGGCAGTGGGTCAACGACGGCAAGTTCGTCGGCGCGCCCGCAGAGCGGGACCCGCTGATCGGCGTGCAGGACGGCGGCGAGTTCACCATCCCGAGACAGCCGATCCGCCGTCGCCTCCGAGGGCTGCCCGACTTCGTCGTTAACCGGGGCGGCGAGTACTGCTTCATGCCTGGCCTCCGGGCACTGCACTGGCTCGCCGACCTCAATACCTGAGATCGAAAGGTTCTCCCATGGCAGACCACTTCTCCGGCCCGCGGGCCCTCTCCGACCCCGCCTCCGACATCACTGACGTGTTTGTCTTTCCCAGCCCGGAGCGGCCCGGGCATCTGGTGCTCGTCCTGGACGTGTTCCCCGCCGCCGCTCCCATCGCGCTGTTCTCCGACGCGCTCAGCTACCGCTTCCGCCTCCGGCCGGTGACGGCCACGACGGCCAACGGACCGGCGTTCGTGGCCGGCGCGGACGAGTACACGTTCGACTTCGGCTTCGACGCTCCGGTGCAGGGCGACGGCGCTGGCAGCCTCGTGCAGGCCGGCACGTGCACCGCGCCCGACGGGGTGGAGATCCCGTTCCCGGTGGGCGAGGAGAAGCCGACCGAGATGCACGGTCTGCGGATCTTCGCCGGGCCGCGGCTCGATCCTTTCTTCCTCGACCTGGCTGCCGAGCAGGCCACCCATGCGCTGGAGCGGCTGGCGTTCCGGCCCGAAGGCACCAACACCGTGGACGGCGCGAACGTGCTGAGCATCGTCCTCGAACTCGACGTCGCCACGGTGCTCGGCCCCGGCACCGACCCGCTGCTGGCCGTGGTCGGCGAGACCGTGACCTCCGGCGGGCGCCCGATCCGGCTGGAGCGGATGGGCCGCCCGGAGATCAAGAACTTCATCCTGCAGGACAAGAAGTTCGATCCCGTCAACCAGGAACTCGAAATCCGCGACCTCTACAACGCCGAGGACGCCTTCAACCTGAGCCCGGACTACATCGGGGCCTACCGCGCCCGGCTGAACGCCAACCTGGCCTTCTTCGACCGGCTGGACGGCAAGACCGACTGGCCGCCGGACGACCAGGGCGTCCACCCCCTGACCGAGTTGCTGCTGGCCGACTTCCTCGTCGTCGACACGTCCAAGCCGTTGTCCGACGGTAGCTTCCTCGAGATCGAGCGCGCCGTGCTCACGGGCCGCCCGCACATCACCTGCGGTGGCCGGCCGCCCGACGACGACATCGTCGACACGCTCTACACCCTGCTGGTCGGTGGCCTCGACGGACCGCGGATCAGCGACGGCGTCGATCGGCCCACGCAGCCGGCCACCCGCAGCTTTCCCTACCTGGTCGCCCCCAACCCCGA
>JAWWOY010000734.1:0-5509 GCA_033851195.1 Kribbellaceae bacterium
CGCGCTAGCCGGTGCCGGCATCGCTGCAAGTGACAACTCTCAGTATCGAGCTTGCCGCAAGGTCGGCGCCCCACGGGCGTACAGGTCACCTCACTACGACCAGGTCCGTGCTCGACTGTGCCGCGGACCTGTCCTCCGTTGCCTCGGTAAACAAATCTGCGGCGAGGCGGGCAGCGTGGAGCCATTCGTGGAGCGAACTGCTCGATACCGATGAGAAATATGGGCATCGGAGATAGGTTCCTTGCAACGGATCACGCCTGAAGACAGCGGATGTGATACTGAGCTTCCTCCTCGTAATGAGAAGGTCATCGGTTCGATTCCGATAGGCGGCTCCACCACCCCTGACCTGCGAATATGCTGGTCAGGGCATTTATTCTCCGCCCTGCGTGGTGCCGCTCGTGGTGCGAGTGGCCTCTATCATCGCCCGCATGGCGACCGAGAAGAAGGCGAAGCGGCCCCACGGTGGGATCGAGACGCTCCCGTCCGGTTCCCTACGTGTGAAGGCCTACGTCGGCCGCGACCCGGTCTCGAAGCGACGGATCTACCTTGACGAAACTGTTCCAGCTGGGCCCACTGCCGAGGCCGACGCAGACAAGATCCTGACGCGCTTCCTACACGAGATCAACGAGCAGCGTCAGCCTCGGACGAACGCAACGGTGCAGCAACTCATCGACCAGCACCTGAAGGACGCCGCGATCGGCTTCAAGAGCCGAAAGAACTACCGCAGCCAAGCCGACAAGCACATCATCCCCTGCATCGGCCGGCAGAGAGTGCGAGACGTCGACGCCAACGTCATGGACTCGTTCTATACCGAGCTACGAAGGTGCCGCGACCACTGCGACGGCATGCCGCAGGTCAAGCATCGGACTGCCAAGCAGCACGATTGCGACGCGCGATGCAAGCAGCACGTCTGCGAGCCGCTGCTGGAGTCGAGCATCCTCTACGTTCACCAGATTCTCAGTGGCGCCTTCCGCCGTGCCGTCCGGCTGAAGTGGGTGGCGATCAACCCCATCGACCTCGCCGAGCCGCCGTCATCACCAAAAACGAATCCTCGCCCGCCGTCGGCCGAAGAGGCTGCACGCATCGCTACCGAGGCCTGGAAGGATCCGGACTGGGGAACGCTCATCTGGCTAACGATGGTGACCGGAAACCGGCGAGGCGAACTCTGCGGGACACGATGGCGCCACGTCGACCTCTCCAAGGGAGTCATCCACGTCCAGCGCGCGATCGGGCAGTACGGAAAGATGACGTGGGAGAAGGGCACCAAGAACGAGGGCGACCGTCGGATCGTCCTTGACCCTGACACCGTTCTCCTATTGGCCGAGCACAGAGAGCGCTGTACTCAACGTGCCCGTGCACTCGGCCTCAAGCTCACAGAGGACGCGCGTTCATGTTCTCTCGCGATCCAGCCGGTAGGGAGCACCTCAAACCCGATTCTGTAACCCAGCGATACGGCCGACTGGTCGCTCGACTGGGGATCAAGACATCGATCCACAAGCTGCGTACCTACAACGCGACCGAGCTGCTAGCAGGCGGCTTGGACATTCGTACGGCAGCTGGTCGGCTTGGTCACAGTGATGGTGGTGTAACAACAATGCGCCACTACGTGCCGTGGGTAACGGAGGCTGACCAGCGCGCAGCTGGAACGATCGGACCAAGGATGCCGCCAAGGCCACCACGGGCTGAACTTCCACCGCAGGTGGAATTCATTCCGAAGCGCGCCTTCGAGAAGGTCGCGGTTGAGCTACGCGACCGGATCTACGGAGGCGACCTTGCTGTAGGACTGCCTATCCCGTCAGTAAAGGAGCTGGCGCGACAACATGGCATGGCGCCATCGACTGCGCAGCGTGCCGTGCAGCTGCTGAGTCAATGGGGGTTGGTTCGAATCGAGCCCGGGCTGCCGACTTTGGTCGCTCCTCAGTTAGCGGAAGTGGAGAGCCGCCCCCCGAAGTGCTGTCTGTTTCTACGGGAGAATTTCCGTTCGTACCGCGACCGCTCGAACTTGAGGTCCGCCGCCTCGGAGCCGTGGTTGCGACCCTCAGCACGCAAGCCGACCCGCAGGATGGTGAGTCTCTACATCGGTTGTTGATCGGTGCAGTCAAGCGCCATGGATGCAAGCCGACTGAGGTCGACGACTTCGAACTCATCGTTCGAGCAGCTGGCGTCGATGCGGTGCTTACTACGGACGTCGCAGCCGCCCCATGAGTGGCCGCCACGACGACCCCGCCACGACGACCCCGCCACGGCTTGGCGTGCAGTGGTACAACGTGACATGGCCAGGCGGAATGTGAATGCTCGGCTTCAAGGCAGACGCGAGGCGGGGGCAGACGGTTGAGTGAATCGCAGGAGGACAAACCGACGCTGGTCGTCCACCGCGGTAGTGCTGGGGCGCCGGTGAGCACTGCTCCTTTGGCCTGTTGCGAGGGAGCCGCAGTTACGGCTCGGGCGAGACAGCGCTGGTCTGGTCTTCGAGCGGGACCTCGACCAGCAGCGTGGTGCCGCTGCCCGCAGGGCTGCTGACCTGCAGCGTGCCGCCGAGCGCTTCGATGCGATCGCTGAGCCCGACCAGTCCGGACCCCTGGCCCGGGTCGGCTCCGCCGATCCCGTCGTCGCGGATCGCCAACTGCAAGGTCGCGTCGGGTGTGTCGATGTCGACCTTCACGACCGACGCGTGCGCGTGCTTGGCGGCGTTGGTCAACGCTTCTGACACCACGTAGTACGCCGCGACCTCGACTGGATCCGGCAGCCGCCGTTCGGCGTGCAGGTCCAGCTCGACTGACAACGCCGAACGGCGGCACAGCGCATTGAGCGCCGGCTGGAGACCCCCCTCGGACAAGATCGCGGGGTGAATCCCGCGGGAGATCTCCCGTAACTCGTCAAGCACGCTCGCCAACCCGTCGGAAACGCGCGACAACACGCCCTGGAACTCGCTGACCGGCAGAGGCACCGCCGCCTGTGCACCGCGCACGTCCAACCCGAGCGAGACGATCTGCTGCTGGATGCCGTCGTGCAGATCCCGCTCGATCCGCCTCCGCGTCTCATCGGCGGCGGCGACGATCCGCGCGCGCGAGGCCGTCAGCTCGGCGCGGCTCTGTGCGTTCGCGATCGCGGTCGCCACCAGTTCGGTGAAGTTGGCGAGGCGCGCCTCGGTGTCCGCCGGCAGCCGCTGGCCCAGGGTTGAGTAGGCGGCCATCAACCCCCACAGGCGCCCCTCGACAATGATCGGCGTCCCGACGCCCGAGCCGGCCCCGCCATCGCGGACTGTGACACCGATTGGCCCGGAGGCATCGGCATAGCTGTCGATCCGAGCCGGACGGCCGGTCCTCGCGACGATCGTGCTGAGGTTCTTCCCCCCAAGGCTCCACCGGCTGCCAGCAGGAAATAGGTCGACTGACCTGCCCGACCCGGCGAGGACGATAATCGCACCGTCGGGTTCATAGCGGACCAGGTGCGCGTATTCGACGGCAAGCAGCCGGCCGGCCTCCCCGCTGACCGCCGCAAACACCTCCTCCGGCGGCGTACCGCGCGCCACCAGCGTCGCGACCCGCCGCAACGCCGCCTGCTCCTCGACCAGCCGGGCGAGACCGGCGCGGCTCTCCGCATTCGCGATCGCCGTCGCCAGAAGCTCCGTAAAAGACGCCAGGCGCGCCTCAGTGTCCGCCGGCAGCGGCTGCTCCAGGATCGAACCGGCGGCCATCACCCCCCACAGGCGGCCCTCGACGATGATCGGCGTCCCGACCGCCGAGCCGACCCCATCCTCACGGGCTGCGTCACCGAGCGGCCCGGAGGCATCGGCAAAGCTATCAATCCGCGCGGGACCGCCGGTCTCGAAAACCATCGTGCTGATATTCATTCCCCCAAGGCTCCACCGGCGGCCAACGGGAAACTGGTCGACTGACCTGCCCGATGCAGCGAGGATGGTCAGCGTCTCGTCAGGCTCGTAGCGGCCCAAGTGCGCATATTCGACGGAAAGCAGCTGGCCGGCCTCCTTGGTGACCGCCGCGAACACCTCCTCCGGCCCGACCCCACGCGCCACCAGCGTCGCGACCCGCCGCAACGCAGCCTGCTCAGCGGCCAGCACGCGCAACTCCTCACCGAACACCGGCGCTCGCCATCCCCTCACGATCGCGGGCCGCCTCCGGCTCGCTGCGACGGCAGTGTGTCCGAGCGACGGTGCGCGAGCTTCCACGTCCCATCCTCGCGCCGATAGACCTCCGTGCTCAAGGGCCGCATACTTATGCGACACGAGCCGCGCGCAGCAACGTTTTCAATTGCCGCGATCCGGGTGGTCGAATTCGCATTGCGCTCCGCCGGGACGGCCGTCATCCCCGTGGTGGGTCCTCGCCGACTAGGCCGTCGACGGCCTCGCGGAACAGGTCCGCGTGGCCGACGTGCCGCGCGTACTCATCGTGCAGGTCGACCAGCATGCGGCGGAGGCGGCTGGGGGCTTCCCGTTGCCGAGGGTGAGTGCCGCCCGGCCGGTCCAGTCCCCCAATCGGACAGGGCTGCCTCAACCGCGGCCACCGACCGCTGCACGGAAGCGCGCCAGAGAGCGTAAAGCTCCTCGGGCGAGTCGTCGGCCGCCGTCCGCCACTCCCAGTCCGGGTCGGTTCCCGGTGCGATCGCGTCCCACGGCGGCGCGGGCGGCTGACCCGTCACCGCCAGCGCCAGGGCCCAGGGCCATCATGCCCTCCTCGAACGCCGGCCATGTGCTTGATCAGGCCGACGAGCGTCGCGCTCGGCGCCTCGCAGCCGAAGTCGCGGAGGTAGTGGCGTCGTTCACACCCAGCTCCCAGGTACTGGACCGCTGTCAGGCGGGGTGTAGCCGCGGGCGTGGACGAGTTGCTGGGTGAGGTGGATGAAGGCGCGGGCGGCCGCGCTTTGGTAGGCGCTTTCGCGTCGCAGCAGGGTGACGGTGCGGGCGGGCAGGGCCGGTTCGAGGGGGACGGTGGCCAGATACGGGTTGTCGTCTGTGATGGCGTCGGGCAGGACGGTGGCCAGCGGGGTGCGCTGGACGATTTCTATGAGCACCTGGACAGAGTTGGCCTCTACTGCGATGCGTGGCTGCACCTTGTGGGCGGTGAAGTAAGCGTCAACGTGGACGCGGGTGGCGAAGCCACCGCTGAGCAGCGCCAGGTGGCGTCCTGCCAGATCCCGGACACGCAGCGGCTCCTCGCGGCCGGCTCCGGGCTGATGGGCGCCGATGACAAGACTGAGGGTCTCAGTGCACACCGCGGCCGCGGTGATGCCGGGTAGGTGGGGGCCATGGAAGGCGATGCCGAGGTCGAGTTCGTCGGCCAGCAGGGAGGCTTCGATACGGTCCTGCGTCATCTCCTTGACATCCAGGGTGATGCCGGGGTGGCGGGAGTGGAGTTCCGCGGTGAGGGGGCCGAGGAGATAGGCGGTGGAGGTCTGGGTGAGCGCGAGGCGCAGGTGGCCGCGGGAGAGGTCAGCGACGTCCAGGACGGCGCGTTCGGCTGCCGCCAGGTCTCGCAAGGCGCAGCGGGCG
>JAWWOY010000559.1:0-3303 GCA_033851195.1 Kribbellaceae bacterium
CCGGTGACCAGCCAGCCGTCGCGGCGCTCACGGAACAGCAGGGTCAGCAACCGCAGCAGCATGAAGCCCCCGAACGCCCACCACAGCGCGACCACCTTGCCGTCGAACCACAGCACGCTGAGAGCCAGCGGCGCGTACAACACCAGGGCGATCACGCCTGCCACCGCTAGGTACGGTCCGTCGCCCGCACCGATCAGTACGCCGTCCAGCACGAACACGACCCCGTTGACCGGCTGCCAGATCGCTGCCACCAGCAGTACTGCGGCCAGCGTCCGCCGGACCTCTGGATCAGCCGTGAACCAGGGCACGTACACGTCCCGCAGTCCCCACAGCGCGAGTCCCCCGACGAAGCCCGACACCAACCCCCACCACATCATCCGCCGGGTGATCGCCCGCGTCCCGGCGACATCGCCCGCGCCCAGCGAACGACCGGTCAACGCCTGTGCGGCAATGGCGATCGCGTCCAGCGCCAGTGCGAGGAACGACCAGAGCGTGAATGCCACCTGGTGCGCCGCGACAGACGTAGTACCGAGTGAGGTGGCGACGAAGGTGGCGAGGATGATCGCCACCCGCAGCGTCAGCGTGCGCACGACCAGCGGTACCCCGGACTGTGCGGAAGCCAGGATGCCTGGGCGGTCCGGCCGTAGCTTGGCCCCGTCCCGTCGGGCGCCGCGAACCACCACGATTACCAGCGCGACTCCTGCCGCCGTCTGGGCGATCGTCGTACCCAGTGCGGAGCCCGCGATGTTCAGGTCTAGCCCGTAGACCAGCAGCAGGTTCAACCCGATGTTGGCCAGGTTCGCTGAGATCGCGACCACCATGGGCGTCTTTGTGTCCTGCAAGCCCCGCAGTACGCCGGTAGCCGCCAGCAGCAGCAACATCGACGGGATACCCAGGCAAGAGATCCGCAGGTACGTGACGGCGTAGGCCGCAACATCCGGCGACGGGTTGAACCCTGCTATAGCCAGCGGAGCCAGCAATAGCCCGGCGACAGCCAGTACGACGCCAAGCAGCAGAGCGAGCCAGAGTCCGTCGATGCCCTGTGCGAGTGCCCCCTTGTGATCACCCGCCCCGATCCGCCGGGCTACCGCGGAGGTGGTCCCGTACGCGAGGAAGACGCAGATCCCCACCAGCGTCTGCAGGATCGTCCCTGCCACCCCGAGCGCGGCCAGCTGCGGCGTACCGAGGTGTCCCACGATGGCCGAGTCGGCCAGCAGCATGAGTGGCTCGGAGACGAGCGCGAAGAACGCTGGGACCGCCAGTCGGAGGATCTCTCGGTCCTGGCTGCTCACGCGGGAATTGTTTCCAGGTAGCGGTTCGGCCTGTCGGCGCGGCCATCGCAACACCTGGTGGTAATGGGCATGGGCCCTATTGTGCCTGGCGCTGCCTGTGCACAGACAACCCGACCTGGGGGTATTGAATCTTTTTCTTCTCCACAGTTGTTGGAAGGCAAAACCGCAGGTCAGAGCCGGGTTGTGGATGTCTGTCGGCAGATATCCACAGGGATATGCCCAACCTGTGCACACCCGATCGGGTGGTTGTCCCCAGCTCTTCCACAGGGGCTGTGGACGACCGGCTACCGGGGTTCGGCGCAACGGGCGTACGGTCGCGTGACTGACACCGTCCGACCGCAGTCACGGGGGCGAGTCCGCCTGCGGATGCTGCCAGTGAAACTGTCGGCAGCGCTGGTTATGATTCGATCAGGTGTTCGAATCGGGCGGTCATGGCGGGCGCGGTCCGGTGCAATTCGGGTGTGGGACGAGGAGGTCGGACGAGAGTGAGTGTTGCGGAGTTCCGCGGGGGACAGGGCGGCGGCCACGAAGAGCGCAGCCCCGAGATGGGCTTCGACCGCACACCTCCGCAGGATCTGGCTGCCGAGCAGTGCGTGTTGGGCGCGATGATGCTCAGCAAGGACGCCATCGCGGACGTCAGCGAGACCATTCGGGACACGGACTTCTACCGGCCGGCGCACGAGATCGTCTTCGACGCCATCACCGACCTCTATGCCCGGGGTGAACCAGCCGACGCGATCACCGTTGCCGCCGAGTTGACCAAGCGCGGCGAGATGGCCCGGGTCGGCGGCGCGCCGTACCTGCACACCTTGGTCGCCTCAGTGCCGCTGGCCGCCAACGCCGGTTACTACGCCCACATCGTCCGGGAGAAGGCAATCCTGCGCCGCCTGGTCGAGGCCGGCACCAAGATCGTCCAGATCGGCTACGCCGGCGAGGGTGAGGTCGACGACGTCGTCGATCAGGCCCAGGCCGAGATCTACCAGGTGACCGAGAAGCGAACAAGCGAGGACTACGCGCCGCTGAAGGACATCATGGAGGGCGCCCTCGACGAGATCGAGGCGATCGATTCCCGTGGTGACGCGATGATCGGTGTCCCCACCGGCTTTACCGACCTCGACGAACTCACTAACGGCCTCCACCCCGGCCAGATGGTCATCGTCGCGGCTCGCCCCGCGATGGGTAAGGCGCTGGCGCTCGACACCCCGCTGCCGACGCCGACCGGCTGGACCACGATGGCCGACGTTGCCGTGGGCGACGAACTGATCGGCGCCGACGGTCGTCCGACGAAGGTCGTCGCTGCAACCGAGGTGATGGTCGACCGTCCTTGCTTCGAGTTGACCTTCTCCGACGGCTCCACCCTCATCGCCGACGCAGAGCACCAGTGGGCGGTGGCTGGGCCGAACGGCCCGATCATCCGTACGACGGCGAATCTCCGCCAGGCCATGGAGTCTCAGCCGGACGATAACCCGGTGATCCCAGGCTCGGCTCCGCAGGAAGTCGTCGGGCACGGCCTTTCGACCGGCCTGCCGGGCGAGGGCGATCGCTGGATCGAGTGGATCGAGCCCGCGCCGAGTGTTCCCGTTCGGTGCGTCGAGGTGGACAGTTCCGACCACCTCTACCTCGCGGGCAAGTCAATGGTTCCGACCCACAACTCGACGTTGGGTTTGGACTTGGCGCGTTCGGCGTCGATCAAGCACGGGTTGACGTCCTGCATCTTCTCGCTGGAGATGAGCCGGAACGAGATCACCATGCGGTTGCTCTCGGCCGAGGGCAAGGTGCCGCTGCACCACATGCGTAACGGCAAGATGACCGATGAAGACTGGGCCAAGTTGGCTCGCAAGATGGGCGAGGTGTCCGAGGCACCGTTGTTCATCGACGACTCCCCGAACCTCACGATGATGGAGATCCGGGCGAAGGCCAGGCGCCTCAAACAGCGCCACGACCTCAAGCTCATCGTGATCGACTATCTGCAGCTGATGACGTCCGGCAAGCGAGTCGAGTCCCGCCAGCT
>JAWWOY010000632.1:0-7699 GCA_033851195.1 Kribbellaceae bacterium
CGCCGTAGCTGACGAAGCCGGCCGCCTTGTTGTTCCACTCGGCGAACAGGAAGTCGATGGCATTCTTCAGTGCACCGGAGGTGGAGTGGTTGTACTCGGGCGTGACGAAGACGAAGCCGTCGAACGAGGCGATCTTCTCAGCCCATGCCTTGGTGTGCGGCTGGGTGTACTGCCCCATCGAGGGCGGCATCGGCTCGTCCAGGTGCGGCAGCTTGTACTCCGCGATGTCGACCAGTTCGTACTCCGCGTCACTGCGCTGCTTGGCGATGTCCAGCACCCACTTGGCGACGGCTTCGCCGTTGCGGCCCGGACGGGTGCTGCCGAGGATGATCGCGATCTTGGCCATCTGAGATTCCTTCGTCGAGGAGGCCGCCGAACGGCCGTTTTGATGATGTATCACCAAAGCTAGCAGATCAGGGTGACGCGTCAACCTGGGTTTCCGGACTAGCAGTCCTCGCCCGCGTCGCTGGCCGGGTCTTGGCGACAGTCCTTGCTGGGCAAACCCGCCAGTACGCGGTCCAGCAGGGTGGTCAGCCTGTCCTGCTCCTCGTGGCTGAGCTTGTCGAACAGGTAGCCGCGGACCGCCTCCACATGGTCCGGCGCAGCCGCCTCGATCGCGGCCCGGCCAGTCTCCGTCAGCCTGATCATCGAGCCTCGGGCGTCGGACGCGCACTCCTCGCGGACCACGAGTCCACGCTTCTCCATCCGGCTGACCTGGTGCGACAGCCGGCTGCGCTCCCAGCCGATCGAGCGGCCGAGATCCCGGGTCCGCAGCACACCGCATTCCGACACTGACAACGGGTGCAGCAACGCGTAGTCCGCCCCGGACAGCCCGGAGTTGCGAACCAGTCGAGTCTCCAGCGCGCCGGTCAGCTCGCGGTACAGATCACGATAGGACTGCCACAGATGCGCCTCGCGCGCATCGAGCCATCGTGCTTCCTCCATGAGGTCATCGTACGCGTGGCTGTTGACATATCACCGTTCTTCGCCACGAGATCTCAGGGAGTGCGGGACAGCGCGACAGCGAGTCCGACCGTAGCGGCCATCACGACGATCTCGACTGCTGCCAGCCGCCAGAAGGCCCAGGCCCTGCCGGCCTCGAGCGCGGGTAACGTCGAGCGGCGGTGCCACCAGCCGATCCCGACCAGCGATGCGAACGCGACGGCCTTGGCGAACACGACAGCCCCGTAGCCGCTGGTCACCCATTGAGTGATCAGGCCCCAGCCGTCCTCGCGCCCACCGAGGTGGATCTCGGCTGTCAGCAACCCCGTCACGCCGATCGATACGGCACAGATCAAAGCCAACAGGCTGAACCGCGCCACCGGAACTGCTGGATCGCCCGTGCGGCAGTACCGCAGCAACGCTCCCAGGCCGCCGATCCAGGTGGTGGCAGCGAACACGTGCACCACCAGAGATGCGGTCGCAAGTACTGACCAGAACGCAGTCCGTTCGTTAGCGCTGTGTCCAGTCAGCAACGGCCCGGTCAACGCGGCAGCGGTCAGCACCAGAGCGACCCGCGCCGTCGCGACGGTGCGGCAACCACTGAGCACTATGGCCAGTACCGCGGTCAGCACCACCGCGGCGACGAGTGCCCGGATCTGCGTCAAAGCCGCGGCGTCGTTGGCCCTTGCTGACAACTGCGACAGCGGAATCCCAAGGATCGCCGCGGCGGTCGTGAGGAGACCACCGATGCTTGCCACCGCCCAGACCCCTGCGGCAATGGCGGCATCCTGACAAGCCCTGACCCCTTGCGCCGTCAGCTTGCCACCTGTTGCTGGTAGCAACAAAACGATCGCCAGTACGCCGCTTGCGCAGGCGATGGCAGCAACATCCGCCAACAAGCGCAGTACGGGCACTGCCCACGACACCGTCGTACCGGCTCCGCTGAGGCCTGCGGGGACCGGCGTCGGTGCGCCACCGGCGGCAAGCAGCGCCACGACCATCGCCACGACCATCGCCACGACCATCGCCAGGATCGCCGCCACACCGGACCGAGCGGTCACTGCGACTCGGGCGGCGCGGGGTGGCGACGGACGATCACGATGGCGAGGGCAACGACCACGAGCATCACCAGGACCATCGCGACGATCACCACGCCCGGGGAACTGCCGTTGTCCTTCGGTGTACTGGCGGTCGCGGCGGGCTGACCCGTGGCGCGGCCAGGGTGGGTGACCGAGAAGCTCGCGGTCACCGTGACCGGATGGCCGTCGGCGGACACGATGCGGGCGTCGACCTGGTAGCGGCCGGCCTCGGTGATGGCACCGAGCGGCTGCGTAACATTGCCGTCCACGACCTGCGGGGACCCGGTGGAGACGTTGGTCCCGCCGGGAGACTTGACCACGACCTCGGCGCCGGTGCTGCCGACCGGCTCGTTGAAGCGCAGCACCACAGACTTCGGCGGATCGGCCACGGTCGCGCCGTCGGTCGGCGTCATCGATTCGAGCTTGGCATGGGCCGCTGCCACCCCGGTGGAGACCACCAGGGTGAGCAGCGACGCCGCCAGCACAGCGGCTACCCGGCGCATGGTTACGGCTTCGCCGTCCGCAACCGTAGGCCGAGGCCCAGGCCGATCAGGCCGAGCAACAACCCGGCGCCACCGAGCACACGGGCCAGCGTGTCGGACCCTCCCCCGGCCTCGCTCGTCGTGGCTGCCAGGGTCGTCACCGCGGTCGCGAGCTTGAGTGACGGCGCGGGATGCTCCGGCTTGTCGGCAGCGTCCTTCGCCACCTGGTCCCAACGCACGACCTTGCCGTCGCTGTAGGTCTGGGCCGCCGGGAAGTCGAGCGAGTCGACCCCCTCGGGGATCCGGCCGACCGACAGCGCGAACTCGTCGAAGTCGTTGGGTGGCACCCCACCGGCCGCTGCGGTCCAGGTGACACTGGTGATCGCCTCGGTCAGCGTGACGTCGCCGACCTTCACCGGTGACCCCAGCTTCTCCTTGCTCTTGACGACCTTCCAGCCGTCCTTCACCTGCGCACTGACGCTGGCGAACGGATGATCCTTCGGCAGAGTGACGACGAGCTTCGTGGTACTCGCGGTGTCGGACTCGCTCGGCACCCGGAACACCAGCTTGGCATAGCCGCCGGGCTTGGCATCGGGCGAGGAAACAGTCACATGCGCCGAGGCTGAATTGGCGACCCCGACCAGTACGAGCGCGGCAGCCGCGCTGATCGCGGCAGCCCGGAGGCCGACGCGACGCAGTACGGATTGAGTAGACATACAGGCAGAACCTTTCGCGGAGACACGACTTCGGCCGACCCCGCGAGGGACTCGCGCGGCCGGTCAGGACGATGCTGTGAGAACAGCGATCGACGGCGGTCCGCGCCGGGAAACGTTCGAAGGAAGCCACCGCCGCGCTACCGGGACCCGACCCGGTACGACGGCCAGCAGCCGGCCGACGGTTGGCACTGGCACCAATCCGGCGGGCAGTTCCGGCACCAACCGCGCAAGGATTCGGCGGATCCGCTGCATCCACTGATGCGCCCTGCCTAGCAGGGAAACAGCAGTCAGCAATGCCAGCAGGTGCGACGCGGTCATGGTCAGCGCATCCGTGATCCCACCCTGCCCAGCCGGATCAGTAGCCGGCATCGGCATCGGCATCGAGTCGTCCAGGTGGCTGTGCCCGGCAGGCATCTCCATCGCCTGCGCATGGTGGCGGCTGGAGCCCAGCGCGAGATGGACGAACAGCTGGACAGCAACCAGCACAGCAACCGACACCAAACGCCGTCCGGCCAGGAACTCACCCAGCAGCCAGCAAGCCCCGCCTAACGCAGCCAACTGCGGCAGTACCGCCAGTGGAACCGACCCACCCGCGACCAGCAGGTGACCACCCATCGCGACCGCGACGCTCAGCATCACGACAGCGGAGGTCGCACTGGTCTCTGCGCGCAAACCCTGTCACCTTCATCATCGAAACGCGACCGTCTAGCGGTCCGTGCTTCAACCCATCGTTCCACAACACCAGTTCGCCTGACTTCAAGTTAAGTGACGAGGCGGTCGACCAGGAGTTGGCGGCGGGCGCGGGTGAGATCAGGGCGGAGGCGGTGGTTCTGGGTCAGGGTCACCAGGCCATGCAGGGAGGACCAAACGACCTCGGTGAAGAGTTCGACGTCTTGGCCGCCGGCCAGTGGTTCGGCCACGGCAACGAGTTCGGCGAAGGCGTCCGACAAGGGTGTGAGTTCCCCCGGGTCTCCGAACGGCAACTCGACGCCGAGCGTGAACATCGCGTCGTACAGAGCGGGTTCTGACTCAGCGAATTGCAGGTAGGCGTCGGCCACAGCGAGCAGCGCCCGGGCCGGCTCAGCTCCATCCTTGCGGGCGGCTCGCAGAACGGTGGCGAGTTCGGCGAAACCTTCCAGGGCGACGGCCGCGACGATGGCGTGCTTGTCGGTGAAGTGGCTGTAGAGGACCGGCTGGCTGTACTCGATCTCGGTGGACAGCCGACGGGTGGTGACCGCGTCCCAGCCTTCTGTCGCGGCCAGTTTCCGGGCTGTCGTGATGATCAGCTGATGCCGTTCCGCACGCTCGCGCTCGCGCCTGCTCGGGGTACCCATCTCCAGACCCTAGCGCCGCTAGGGCCAGTCGTCATCGGCGTGCGCCGGGGCCGGATTCGGCGTTGACCTCTGACTTGTTCTCGATGTCGCCGCAGATAGTGCAGGAGAAATGCTGCTCGATACCGCCAGAGCAATCGGCATGCTCGAAGACGATCGGCGGTCCGTCGGGGGCGGCCCAGCGGTCGCCCCAGTGGGTGAGGGCGACGATGACTGGCTGGAGGTCGCGGCCCTTGTCGGTGAGCAGATAGTCGTGCTGCGACGACGTGCGCCTTCGCTCCATGAGATCCGCAGCGACGAAGTCGTTGAGACGACTGGCAAGGATGTTGGACGCGACACCCAGGTTTCGCTGGAAGTCGGCGAAGCGAGTGACCCCGCGGAAGAGCGCGTCGCGGATGATCAACAGGCTCCAGCGTTCGCCGATCAGCTCCAGCGCACGTGCAGCTGAACAGTTCTGATCACTGTAGGTCTTACCGAGCATGACTGCAGTCTACTTGCATCATGCCACCACCTCCTCGTACGGTGCTTGCATGATGCAAGCACAAGGTGGCTCGTCCGGACTGACGTCGGCCCGGTTTGTACGACTGACAACGCTGCGCCGTGATGGCACTCCGGTCGCCACACCGGTATGGCAGATCACCGACGGAGACACGATGTGGGTGTGGACTGGTGCCACGACGGGAAAGGCCCGCCGCCTAGGGAACAACCCCGCTCTCACCCTGGCGCCCTGTACAGCACGTGGGCAGGTCGTCGGAGACGCCGTCGACGCACGGGGGCAGGTGATGTCGGCTGGCGACGCGCCGGAAATGTTCAACGCGCTACGGCGCAAGTACGGCTGGCAGATGACCGCAATGCTCGCCTTTCACTGGTTTGAACACAGGGTCCTTCGAAAGCCGAAAGTTCAGTACGTGTTGCTGCGCATCGGTCTTTCGGCACGGGCTGACGCGGATGGCGACTCCGACTCCGATAGCGATGGCGAGTGAGGCCGCGCGTGCAGCCGCCAGCCGGTGCTTGGTGAGTGACCCAGGTCCGCCCCCTACGGTGAACCCATGGCTTCCCGCAAGACCGTCCGCATCGCCGCGCCGAGGCTGCGCGCTCACCTAGAGCCGGCAGCAGTCGTTCAGCTGGACGACGAGGCCCAGCTGATCGAGCTAGAACTGACCGACCTTGATCTGAGCGAGGTCACCGCTGAGCATGTCGAGATCAGTGGGTGCCGGTTGACGCGGTGCAACCTCGGTGGATCGGACCTGGACAAGCTGAACCTCGTCGACCTCGTGCTGGATCAATGCGACCTCGCCAATGCCCGCTGGGCCGATTCTTCGGCGAGCCGGCTGGCCGTGACCTCATCCCGGCTCACCGGTCTGGCCGGACCCGGGATGAGCCTTCAGCACGCGACCGTCAGGGACTCCGTGCTGGACTTCGCGTCGTTCCGCTTCGCGAAGTTCGTCAAAGTCGAGTTCACCGACTGCCGGCTCCAGAACGCGGACTTCGTCTCCGCCGACCTCAGCGGCACGGTGTTCCGCCGCTGCGATCTGACCGCGGTCGAGTTCTCCCAGGCCAAGGCGACCGGCGCTGTCTTCGTCGACTGCCAGTGGGAAGGCGCTCGCGGAATCGCCAGCCTGGCCGGCGCCACCATCGCGAACTCCTCGCCGACAGACAATCTGACTGTCGCCGCCGCGATGGCCTGGGCCCTCAACATCACCCTGGCCGATCCCCTCGACCATCCGGAGGATCCCGACCCAGTTGGCGGCTGACGTCACCCTGACCCGGTGGCGCACCGCAGGATCGCCTGCACCGACCGGTCGACGTCGGTCTCGTCGGTCGACCAGTTCGATACCGAGATCCGCATCGCGGCCCGGCCCTGCCAGGTGGTGCCGCTCAACCAGCAGGTGCCCTCGTCCTGGACCGCGCGCACGACGTACCGGGTGTGGGCGTCGTGATCGCCGTCAGGTGCGCGAAACCTGACCAGCACCTGGTTGAGCACCACTTCGTTCAGTACCTCGGCCCGCTCGTCCGCTGCGAACTGCTCGGCGAACCGTCCCGCCAGCGCGCAGCATCGCTCGACCACGTCGACGATGCCGGAGCGGCCGAGGGCCCGGATCGCCGCGTACACAGCGAATCCGCGCGCACGACGGGAGAACTCCGGGTTGTACTCGAGGGCATCGCGTTCACCGGCCTCGTCGTGGATGAGGTAGCCCGCGCGCACCGACATCGCAGCCCGGTGCGCGGCCGGGTGGGCGCAGAACACCAGGCCCGAGTCGTACGGCACGTTCAGCCACTTGTGTGCATCGGTTGCCCACGAGTCGGCCCGGTCTATGCCGGCCAGCAACGGCCGTAGCCGCGGGCTGGCCGCCGCCCAGAGTCCGAAGGCGCCATCGACGTGCACCCAGGCATCGGTTTCGTGCGCCAGGTCGCAGATCTCTCCGACCGGGTCGATCGCGCCGGTGTTGAGGTTGCCGACCTGGGCACACACGATGGTCGGCCCCGTGCCCGCGCGCAGGGCTTCAGCCAACGCCGCCGGCCGCATCCGTCCTTGGTCGTCGACCTCGACCGGTACGACGCAGCCGGTGCCCAGGCCGAGGAATCGCAGGGCGCGATCGATGGTGTCGTGGCGTTCGGCGCCGGCCAGCACCCGGATCTGGGGCGCGCCCAGGAGACCGTCGCGTTCGACATCCCAGCCGACCCGGCGCAGCACCTCGTGGCGAGCCGCTGCCAGGCCGGTGAGGTTGGCCATCTGCGCGCCGGTGACGAACCCGACCGACGCCGTCGACGGCAGGCCGAACAGTTCCGTCAGCCACCCGCCTGCTACCTCCTCAGTGATCGCCGCGGCCGGCGAAGCGGCGTACAGGCCGGCGTTCTGGTCCCAGGCCACCGTCAGCCAGTCAGCGGCGAGAGCGGCCGGGGTCGCACCGCCGAAGACAAAGCCGAAGAACCGGCCGCTGCCGCTCGGCAACAGTCCGGGCTCGGCGGCGTCGGCGAGTTCACGGACGACCAGGCGCGGGTCGCTGGGGTGCTCTGGGAGCGGCCCGCCGAGCGCCTTACGCAGCTCGTCTGCGGTCACCCGTGGTCCGACCGGCCGGGCCGGCAGCCCCCTGAGATAGCTGGATGCGCGCTCGAATGCCTCGGTCAGCGGCCCCTTCCAGTCTGGC
>JAWWOY010000638.1:0-3499 GCA_033851195.1 Kribbellaceae bacterium
CGTCGGTGAAGGACTCGGTCAGGTCGGCCGGCTCGGGACAGACCAGTTCGACCCGGTGGGAGCCGGGCACGACCGCGAGTCCGCCGTTCTCCTCGTCCACGTCGTCGATCGCGATCCAGGCCGCCAGGCAGGTTTCCGGATGGGCCCGCAGGAAGGTGTTGTCCTGGTGCATCGCCTGGCCGCGCGCGGTCGGCGGCTTGAAGTAGAACATCGACTGGGCGCCGAGGGCCGGGCCGATCAGCTCGGTGACGACATCGAGGATCCGGCTGTCGAGCATCAATTCCAGCGAGAGCCGGCCGGCTTCGACATCGTTGCGCCGGTGTGGGTGGACGAACCGCGGATACCGGGCGAGTGGGTCGTCGACCGGTACGCCGTCATCGATGGCGAGCGAGTGGTCCTTCGCCACCTGGTCCATGAATACGGTGCGGATCTGCTCGACTTCGGGCTTGGTGAGCAGACCCGGGACCTGCACGATCCCGTCCCGCTCGTACACCGCTGCAGTGCTGGTCATGGTCTTGAGTCTGCTCGACTTCACTGCCGGTGTGGATAGCCTATCGAGCTATGTACCTTCGAGATCCTGCTACCGAGCGGCCCGAATCGTTCACCCCGACGGTCCAGCGATTGCTGGTCGGAGAGTTCGACGAGGGTCCCGGCTATGCGACCTACCGGAGCCGCGGTACGACGGACTGGCTGCTGGTGCACACACTCGGAGGGCGCGGGCGTTTCGGCTCCGACACTGAGGATGTCTTGGCGCACCCGGGTATCACCACGTTGATCCGGCCGGGCACTTTGCAGGACTACGGAGTTGAGCCGGAGCTCCAGCACTGGCACTTCCTCTTCGCGCATTTCCACCCGCGCGCGGACTGGCTGCCACTGCTCGACTGGCCGTCGGTTGCTCCGGGCATCCTTCAGCTCCGGCCGGGTGAACAGGCCGCGCGGCGGATCACCGACAGCCTGGCCGAGGCGGTTCGGCTTTGGGACAGCGTGCTGAAGCAGGGGGAACTGTTGAGCCTGAACGCATTCGAGGCAGCCTTGCTCTGGTGTGACACCCAGAACCCGTCCGGCAGCCAGATCGATGATCGGCTGTTGCGGGCGATCGAGCTCATCGACCAGGACCTCCGCGCGGACCTGGAGGTGAATCGGCTGGCGCGGGCCGGCAATCTGTCGGTCTCCCGGTTCGGGCACCTGTTCCGGAGCCAGCTCGGCGTGAGCCCTCAGCAGTTCGTCGAACACCGCCGGCTGGACGCGGCGTCCCGGTTGCTCGACCTGACCGCCCGGCCTGTCTCGTCAGTTGCCGCTGAGGTCGGGTACTCGAACCCGCTGTACTTCTCCACCAGATTCCGCCGCCACACCGGCCTCAGCCCCACGGCGTACCGGTTGCGTCATCACAATGGCGAGATCTGACTGACGTTGTCGACGGCGGGCCTTACGCTGGTGCCCTCGTTCGCTGGATCTCTGGGGGTCTGCTTCCATGCTTGGTCGTTCCACCGTGGCCGTGCTGGTCACGCTTGCCGTCGTCGGACTGGCTGCCTGCGCGCCAGAGGACCAACCAGTCGGTGTGTCGACGCCGTCCTCGGCTGATGCCTGTAGCAAGGACAAGTTGGCGCTGAAGGCGGCCGGCACTTTTTCGGTCGCCACGGACAAGCCGGCGTACGAGCCCTGGTTCTCCGGCGACGACCCGACGAACGGCAAGGGCTATGAGTCGGCCGTCACCTATGCAGTCGCGAAGAAGCTCGGCTTCAGGCCGGCCGAGGTGAAGTGGCAGACGGTGCAGTTCAACGCCGCCTTCGCGCCCGGGCCGAAGAAGTTCGACCTGGACGTCAACCAGGTGTCGATCTCCGAGGACCGCCGCAAGGCTGTCGACTTCTCCACCGGGTACTACGACGTCACCCAGACAGTGATCACCAGCGCGGGCAGCAAGATCGCCGACGCGAAGTCGATCGCGGATCTCGCCGGGGCGAAGCTCGGGGCACAGGTCGGCACCACCAGCTACACGGCTCTGCGCGACGTGATCAAGCCGAAGCAGTCGCCGGCGGTCTTCGACACCAATGACCTGGCCGTGCAGGCTCTGAAGAACAAGCAGATCGACGGCATCGTCGTCGACCTGCCGACCGGCTTCTACATGACCGCGGCCCAGCTCGACCACGGCAAGATCGTCGGCCAGTTGCCTGCCGGCTCTCAGACCGAGCAGTTCGGGTTCGTGTTGCAGAAGGGGTCGGCGCTAACCCCCTGCCTCTCCCAGGCGGTCGACGCGCTGCGGGCCGACGGCACGCTGGCCAAGCTGCAGCATCAATGGCTGACTTCGGAAGGCGCACCGGAACTGAAGTGAGATCGTCAGGTCAGAGCGCCCCGCCGGGAGGTAGCTGGCAACCCTCGGAGCTCCAACTGGAGCGCCTCGCGTACCGGCGTCGCCGGACCGTCCGGTCCGGGGTGATCGCGGGCGTCAGCACGGTGGTTCTGGTGGTGCTGCTCGTCGCCGGAATCGGGTCGACTCCGGGCTGGCCGAGGGTCCGGGAGACGTTCTTCAACGTCCACCGGGGCTGGGAGGCTCTGCCGATCGTTGCCCAGGGCCTCTGGTTGAACGTCCGGGTGATGCTCGTCTGCGCCGTCCTGATCGTCGTGCTCGGGCTGGCGCTGGCGATCATGCGGACGTTGCGCGGCCCGATCTTCTTCCCGCTGCGCACCTTCGCGGCCGCCTACACCGATCTCTTCCGGGGTCTGCCGCTGCTGCTGGTGATCTACCTGCTCGGCTTCGGCGTACCGGCGCTGCAGCTCAAAGGTCTGCCGAACGAGGCCGTGATCTGGGGTGGTGCCGCATTGGTCCTCACCTATTCGTCGTACGTGGCCGAGGTGTTCCGGGCCGGGATCGAGTCGGTGCACCCGTCGCAACGCGCTGCGGCCCGGTCGCTCGGTTTGTCGCACGGGCAGACGCTGAGGTTCGTGGTGCTGCCGCAGGCGATCCGGCGAGTGCTGCCGCCGTTGCTCAACGACTTCGTCTCGCTGCAGAAGGACTCGGGCCTGATCGCCGTACTGGGTGTGGTCGATGCGATCCGGGCGGCCCAGCTAGAGACGGCCGTGGACTTCAACTTCACTCCGTACGTCGTGGCCGGGCTGCTGTTCGTCGTCCTGACGATCCCGCTGACCCGGCTGACGGACTGGGTCGCCCGTCGGCAGGGCTGGTACGGCGCCGGGGGAGGTGTGGTGTGAGCCTGCTGTCCCTCCGCGACGTGCGGAAGTCTTTCGGCGACAACTTGGTGCTGGACGGGTTCAGCCTGGAGGTCGAGCCGGGGGAGTGCATCGTTTTGATCGGTGCCTCGGGATCCGGCAAGTCGACGCTGCTGCGCTGCGTGAACCTACTGGAGACGGTCGACGACGGCGTCATCGAGCTGGACGGCGCCGACATCACCGACCCCCGGGCCGCCACCGACCGGATCCGTGCGGGGATCGGCATCGTCTTCCAGGCCTTCAACCTGTTCCCGCATCTATCCGTGCTGGACAA
>JAWWOY010001098.1:0-3833 GCA_033851195.1 Kribbellaceae bacterium
CGTGGACGTGCCAGGCGAGGATCCTCACCGGCTCTCAGTCCTTCCCTTCCGTCCGATGGTGACGACCGTCGGCGGGTCAATCTGCCGATGGGGGTCAGTCATCAGGGTCCTCCTTGTCGGCGGCCCAGCGGTCTACCAACTCGCTGACCAGATGTAGGGCGAGCCCATGCATCTCCTGGATCCGCGCGGTCTCCTCGGCCGGCACGACAACCGCCATGTCCGCTGCATCGGCGAGCGCGGAACCCCGAGTAGACGTGAAGGCAACCGAGCAGGCGCCGGCGGCTCGGGCCGCGGCGAGACCATTGACCACCGTCGGCGACGTGCCTGATGTGCTGAAGCCGATCACCATGTCCGCCGGACGCGCGAGAGCCCGGACCTGACGAGCGAAGGTTTCGTTGTAGGAATAGTCATTGGCGATGCAGCTGACCACAGCTGCATCGCCGATCAGCGCGACCGCGGAAAGCGGCTTGTGATCGCGCAGGTACCGGCCGATCAGCTCGGCTACGAGATGCTGCGCATCGGCAGCGGATCCGCCGTTGCCGTATGTGTAGAGCACGCCACCGGTACTGAGTCGGTGGATCAACTCCTCGGCTACCGCCTGGACAGCGGGCAACTGCTCCCGCATGGCTGAGGTGACCTCGATGTGTCGGTCGAGTTGCTCTGCGATCGTTCGATCCACGTACGGCGACGCCGTACCGATTTCCATCCGGTGGTATGCGATAGCGGCCGCGCCGAGCACACCGACACGATCGCCATGGTTGCTCAGAACTACCTTGCAGGCGTCTGCTGCCGGCAACATCGCCTGCCGTAGCACCGCCTCCCGGACCGGGCGGAGCAAGTAGTCGCCGGCCCTCGTGACACCGCCACCGAGAACGACCATCTCGGGCTCACAAACGTTCACAATCGCCGCAATAGTCCGGCCTAGGATCGCTGTGGTTTCGTTCCAGATGTCTTCGGCCAATGCGTCGCCGGCCCTGGCCTGCTCGAACACGTCCTTGGCGGTCACCGTCCGGAGCGTGGCGAGACTCGAGTCTGGTCGGCGAAGGAGAGCCTCTGTGGCTCGTCGAGCGATCGATGTACCTGATACGTAGGCCTCGGCGCAGCCGCGGGCGCCACAGCCGCACTCCCGCCCCTGCCAGTCCACCACGATGTGGCCGAACTCGCCCCCCTGATTCGCAGCGCCATGAAAAAGGACGCCGTCGCTGATGACGCCGCCGCCGAAGCCGGTCGACAGGGTCAGATAGACGAGGTTCCGTACATTCCAGCCGCCCCAGCGGTATTCGCCCAGTGCCGCCGCAGTCGCGTCGTTCTCGACGTACACGGGAATACCGAACCGCGCGCTCAGCATGGACCTAAGCGGGACCTCGTTCCAGCCAGGCAGTCCGGGTGGTCCCAGGATCAGGCCACTAGCCGGATCCAACGGGCCGCCACAACCGATACCGACGGCGGAGACTGGATTGCCGCCAGCCTGCTTCAACGCGCGATGGCCGAGTTGCGTGAGACGGTCGATGACCTCAGCCGGCCCGTTGGCAACGCCGGTGGGGATGCTGACGAAAGAACGCAACTGGCCGTCGGCATCGGCAACACCCGCCGCGAGCTTCGTGCCACCTACATCCAGCGCAAGCACCGGCGAGCGTGGGTCAGCAGACATCGCTCGCCTGTGTGGTGTCGACAGCCCTTGGACCCCATCCGCCGACTGCGTCACTCGCCTCAGCAGTTGGTTACTGATGTCCGTCACGTCGACCATTCGCGAGCCCTCCCCCACCAGACACGCACCTTGTCTGGCAGAGCTGGAAGTCACCCGAAGAAAGTGACCATCTGGATGGTGGTCCGGTAGCTAGCTCAACCTGCAGGCGGGGTACCCGAGATCACTTCGATCATGCGTCGCTTCGGTGTCGGATACCGCTGCTGTCAACTGTGGCAGGTGATCACAACGTTGCGTGTGATGATCCTCGGTATCCGTTTCCTGGCTGCTGGTTGGCTTTCGGCGAGGTGGGTACGTTGGGCGCATCCGGCCGTGGCCCAACCCGCTGCCATCTTGGCCGGAATCGGCGAGCAGGGTTCAATATGACCGTCACGACATCGCTCTCCCCGTCCGCCAGTGTGGTCCCAGGAACAGATCGAAGCCTTCGGGATCGGCAATCGGCGGAGATCGAACGACTACTGCGCACCGCTGCCCAAGAAGTGGACCCCCGGAGATCCCAGCTCCTGGAGCAGGCGATCATCCTGGGCGCTCCCATGGCGCGCACGCTGGCGTCCCGCTACTACCGTCGGGGCGTCGACACCGACGATCTCGTTCAGGTGGCGTACGTCGGCCTGATCAAGGCAGCCCATGGCTACGCACCGGATCCGGATACTGATTTCCGTTCCTACGCGATCCCCACCATCCGGGGAGAGTTACGGCGCCACTTTCGCGACAGCGCGTGGATGGTGAAGCCACCTCGACGGGTCCAGGAACTCCAGCTGGCCATCAACGCCGCCGAGGGCGAGCTCGCAGCCACCCTCCACCGTTGGCCGACTGAGCGGGACCTGGCCGAGGCGATCGGCGTGCCGGTAGAGCAGATCGTCGATGCACAACGCGCGCAGGGGTGCTTTCACCCAGTGTCACTGAATGCCCGCCTCGGTCACGATTCATCGCTGTCGCTCGACAAGATAGTCGCTGACGATGAGGACAAATACCTGCTGGTCGATCACGTCGGGGCGCTCCAGCCGGCTGTGGCGGACCTGCCGCCCCGAGACAGACTCATCCTGCATCGCCGATTTGTCGAACACCGGACCCAAGCCGAGATCGGCGCCGAGATCGGCGTAAGCCAAATGCAGGTCTCTAGACTCCTGCGCCGGATCCTGCTGGTCTTGAGATCAGCTCTCATTGCCTAACCTCACGGGAGGCTAGCGTTCCTGAGTCGTAGGTTGAAGCTGAGCACTACACGTTTAAGGGGTGAAACACGCGCGCTTCGGTCCTATGTTGGAGTTCTGGTTCAGACTGCAGCCGACATTGGAGTTCTGGTTCAGACTGCAGCCGACCCCTCCACCCGTGAGGAGTACTGCTTTGTACAGTTCTCACAGGCCGCTGAGCGGGGCGCGGCTCCGGCGCTTGGTGGCAACCGGACCCGGCCTCGACGTGAGCTTGGACTTCGCGCCCGAGCTCCTCATCGGCAGCTTGCGTGGTCACTTACGGGCAGGTTCGCGGAGGCATCTCAGGGCTACGTTTCGGGATGCGTTGACGCAGCGACCTGAGCGATTGGTCATCGACACGTCAGGCCTCATGACTTACGACGCGGCCGGTGTCGTGGGCCTGGTTCGGTCGCTTGACCAGGCTCGTCTTGACGAGGTGCCGGTAGCCGTCGCCAGCCTGGCACCGGACTACGAACAGATACTGCAAGAGGTGTCGACCCAGCAGAATCTCGAGGTTCAGACCTTCTCGTCGCTTGATGAAGCCGTGGATGAAATTCTCTCCGGTCCGGGAGCCCCCCGGCCTGACCTGGACACGTTGCTGGCCGAGGTCCGCAATCTTCGTCGCGCTCTGTTGACACGTGGCACCATCGACCAATCCAAGGGCGTTCTCATGGTCGTTTACGGTCTGGACTCCGAAGCTGCGTTCGCGATGCTGGTCTGGTACTCCCGAACCGGCAGGCTACCGCTCCGCGAGCTCGCAACCCGCTTCATCAGAGCTGTGCGTAACGAGAATCTGGGAACGCTGACGATCGGCCGTACTGACGCCTTGCTGGCCGACCTCGCTTCCCAGCCCTCCGACTCGGGCGCTATACCGCTTGAGCTCGCATAGCCGGCCGGTCCAGAAGCTGCGAAATGGCTGACTCCGTCCACGTCTGCCC
>JAWWOY010000743.1:0-5505 GCA_033851195.1 Kribbellaceae bacterium
CGCGCCGGACCCGCAAGCTGCTGCTGCACAAGGACGAGATGCAGAAGCTGATCCGGGCCGTCGAGCAGCAGGGCGTTTCGCTGATCCCGCTGTCGCTGTACTTCAAGGACGGCTACGCCAAGGTGGAGCTCGCCACCGGCCGCGGTAAGAAGGACTACGACAAGCGCCACGCCCTGGCCGAGCGCCAGGCCAACCGCGAGGCCCAGCGCGCGCTCTCCGACCGCCGCCGTTAGTACCTCCGACTGAATGCCGGTCGAGTTCCGGCTGAGGTCTGGCGGGGGTTCACTCAGGGGCGGGTCCGGGCCTCGCCCGATGGGTTCGGCGTGATCCCGTCGGCAGAGTGGGCTATATGTCCACCTCAGACCTGCTGGTGACGCCGGCCCAACGCGACCGCGCCGTCGAGATCCTCCAAGAGATGTACGCCGACGGCCGGCTGACGCACCCCGAGTTCGACACCCGGCTCGAACTGGCGCTGAAGTCCCGGACCCGGGCCGAGCTCAACGGCTCCTTCGACGGACTGCTCGCGCGCCCGGTCCCGACGTACGCTCCGGCTGCCTTCACCCGCGCAGCCCCCATCCAGCGGTACGACGGCAACGGCCGCGGCCTGGGCACAATCGCCCACTGGCTCGGCTACCCCACTTCCTTCGTTGGCCCGGCCTTGATCGTGGCAACCGCCGGCAAGCAGAACCCAGCGGTCCGCAAGCACGCGGTGGAGGCGCTGAACTTCCAGTTGAGCGCGCTCGGCGTCTTCGCGCTGCTGGGAGTCCTGACAGGTGTCACCAACGGGTTCACCGGGTTCCTCTTCCCGCTGGTCGGCCTGGTCTGGTTCGTGCTCACCGGCATCGGCGGCCTTGCCACCCTGCTCGGCAGCGACTTCCGCTACCCCTTCACCCTCCGCCTGATCCACTGACCCGGCCGTCCGCCGGACCTGCTCGAGCCCGGTCGAACGCTGTTTCTGTCACCCGACAGCTGGGTGCAACCCGCTACCGAGCACGAAAGAGTCGAGTGGCTAGAAGCGGCGGCGAGAGGGCCCACGGCATGAGGCGCGGACGGCCACGCATACGCAACCCCTTCGGCAAGCGTCTACCCGAGCCGGAAACCGGACTTGTGTGTGCGCTGGTGGCGGGCGGACGAGGACCGGTAGCCAACAGTGATCATATCTAACGGAGGGTGATCGCGGTGAGTGGGCGCTCGGGAATCCCGGGTGCGCCGGGGGTGTTGTGGGTTGTAGTGTTGTGCTTCTGCGGTCAGCGGGTTCGCCTGTCGGCTGTGGGGTTTGACAACTCAAGAGGGGGTGAACGGTTTCGACTTTGGACGTACGTTCCAAGAGAAGCGGGCCGAGGATCCAGGGTTATCTCGTAAACGATCTCTGGAAACCAATAACTGCCAACGTTAATTCGCGCAGTAGCTTCGCTCTCGCCGCCTGACGGCCTGAGCTAAAAGAAGCGGTCAGCCCGGGGAAGCTTCCGACCCGGTTCCTGGCCTCAGCTAGGAAGCTTGCTTCGTTAACCCGGTCACGGGGTTAACGCGGGACATTTACAGTGACTGAGCCTGTCAGCAACGTTGTCTGTGCGAGTGCTGGGGCTGAGAAAAGCGACTAACAGACTGCGCCCGGAGAAGTCTTGGGTCGACGCTGAAGGACGCGGGTTCGATTCCCGCCACCTCCACCCCTCCGAAGTTGGAAGAAGCCCGGCAACCATTCGGTTGCCGGGCTTCTCTCGCGAGAGGTCACCTCCCAACGTCCGAAGAAGGCTTGCGCTATGACGCAAGGTTCTTCGGACGTAAGTGGTTAGTTGAGGGTCATTCGGGGTTCGTTGTTGAGGAGGCCGGTGCCGGAGATGGTGCAGGTGCCGCCGCGCGGGGTGCCCGAGTTGTAGGCCTGGCGGACGCAGTTGCGCATCGCCAGTTGGGCCCAGTAGTTGGGGTGCAGCGATTCCTGGATGTAGTAGTTCGAGCCGGCCGTCGTGACGGTGCGGATCTGGTTCACCCACTCGGTCTTGTCCACTGCGGTCGGTTGGGTCCACGAGGACAAACCGACCTCCTCGTAGAGTCCGACAGTCTTCTCGCACAGCCGGCGGCCGTTGAAGGCGGAGGAGAGCTCCAATACTCGGGTGTTGGTCAGGCCGGACTGGCCGATGGCGGCGCGGACCGTGTTGTTGATGGTCGGCAGGGCGGTGGCGTTGGCCCAGTCCGCGTCCGCGTTCCAGAATCCGCAGCCCCCGGTGTTCTGCCGGGTGAAGCCGCTCTGCCCGTACCGGAATCCGCTCGCCGCGGGGATCGGCGACGGGTAGGTCTGCACCAACAGGGTCCAGGCATTGTCCGCGTAGCCGGCGTTGCGCATCGCCGTCCGGATGTTCTGGAACGAGGCCGCGATCCGGGCCCGTACGGCGGTGATGTTGGCGGAGGTGAAGTTCGCGACCACCGACGAGTCGTCCTTGCAGTAGTCCGGGTACCAGGACGGCGAGGTGAGGAAGTCGGTCACGCAGGACGTCACGATCGAGGCGAAGTTGAAGTCGTTGCCGCCGATCGCCGCGACCACGAGCTTGACGTTGTGGCCGGCGGCGAACTGCTGCAGCATCTTCGCCTGGCCGAGGTGGCCCGCGCCGTCGTCGTAGAAGTCGAGCCCGGGCTTGAAGTCGCTGCCGTTGGTGGTGGCGGTCTTGGCGCCGGAGCAGGCCAGGTCCAGCCCACCGACGCCGCCGCCGAGGTACGCCTCGGCGGACTTGCTGCGGTGGCAACCCGGGATCACCTCGGCGGTGTCGGTCGCGTTGTCGTAGTAGGCGTGTGCACCGAGCGCGTCCGCCGGTGCCTCGGAGTTGTTCGAGCTGCCGGCCCAACGACCGGCCTCACCTGAGATGTAGGAGTCCCCGACGGTGACGACGTACGGCGTACCGGAGCCGGGGCCGTCCGCCTGGGCGGCGGGGCTGGCGGCGACCAACGCGCCACCGGCCAGGATGAGGGTGAAGACTGCTGCGGACACACGACGACTTCGCGGAATTCGCACCGGAAGGCCTCTCTCGCCGAAGGTCGACGGTCACTCGGACCCCCGTGTGGCCGCCGTCGAGTCGGAATCTACCGCTGGGTAATGACTTCCGGTAGACCGAGAGTGGTGGCACGAATGCGCAGTGTCAGAACACTGCCACCTCGGCCCGGACGTCGCTGGCCTGCAGGCAACTCTCGACCAGGCCGAGGCGGAGTCCCGCCTGGCTGACCGGGTTGCGGTCGGCCGGGTACACACCGTGGCCGGAACGGGCGGGGCTGTGCAGGCGTGAGGACGCCCACTAAGGTACTTACTTAACCTAGTGAAGCTATTGACGGCGCGAACCTGCGGGTCAACCGTCCTGACTTGCCATCAACGGAAAGCTGAGTGAAGAAACAGTGTCGGACATCAACGTGCTGCAGCTCCGGTCCGCGGGCGTGAGTCTCGTGCTCGACTGCTCCGGTCCCGCCCTGCCCTCCGTACTGCACTGGGGTGCGGATCTCGGTGAGCTGGACGCCAGGGCTCTGCTCGAGTTCCGGCGCGGCGCCGGTGCGGCGCAGGCCGGGAACGGCCTCAATGACAACAAGCCGGTCGCGATCGTGCCCGAGTATTCGGCGGGCTGGTTCGGTCTGCCCGGCCTCAGCGGCCACCGCGACGGTCACGACTTCTCCGCCTCATTCCAGCTGACAGGCGTCGAGAGTGTCGACAACGGGGTCCTCGTCCATGCGCTGGACGAGGTGGCGGGCTTGAAGCTTGCCCTCGAAATCGAGTTGACCGCATCCGGTCTGGTCCGGAGCCGGGCGGACCTCACCAACGCCGGCGATTCGACGTACACGGTGGACGGACTGGTGCTCGCCCTGCCCGTGCCGACGGAGGCGACCGAACTGCTCGACATGACCGGCCGTCACATCGGCGAGCGGGTGCCGCAGCGGCACGCGTTCACCCAGGGTGCGCACGTGCGCGACAACCGCCGCGGCCGCACCGGCGCCGACGCAACCCTGCTGTTGATCGCCGGCACCCGCGGCTTCGACTTCGGCACCGGCGAGATCTGGGCGGTGCACACCGCTTGGAGTGGCAACCACCGCTCGTACGCCGAACGCGGCATGACCGGGTACGCCGTCATCGGTGGCGGCGAGTTGCTGCTGCCCGGCGAGGGCAGGCTCAACGCCGGCGAGAGCTACCGCACGCCTTGGATCTACGGCTCGTACGGCATCGGGCTGGACCAGGTCTCGGCGCGGTTCCACGAATACCTGCGTGGGCGCGCGAACCACCCGCACAGCGCGCGACCGGTGGTGCTGAACACCTGGGAGGCCGTCTACTTCGACCTCGACCTGGACAAGCTGAAGGCCCTGGCCGACGCGGCCGCCGAAGTGGGCGCCGAGCGGTTCGTGCTCGACGACGGCTGGTTCCGCGGCCGCCGCGACGACCACGCCGGGCTCGGTGACTGGTATGTCGACACCGACATCTGGCCGAAGGGCCTGCACCCGCTGGTCGACCACGTCACCGGACTGGGACTGCAGTTCGGCCTGTGGGTCGAGCCGGAGATGGTCAACCCGGACTCCGACCTGGCCCGCGAGCACCCCGAGTGGATCCTTGCGACTGGCAACCGGATGCCGCCGACCGCGCGGTACCAGCAGGGGCTCAACCTCGGCATCGAGGGCGCCTACAACTACCTGCTGGAGCGGCTGGACTCGCTGCTGAACGAGTACGACATCTCCTACCTCAAGTGGGACCACAACCGCGACTTCGTCGATGCGGGCAACCAGCTGACCGGGCAGGCCGGCGTACACGACCAGACTCTCGGGGTCTACCGGCTGCTGGATGAGCTGCGGCGCCGGCACCCCGGGCTGGAGATCGAATCGTGCTCGTCCGGCGGTGCCCGGGTCGACCTCGGCATCCTCGAGCGCACCGACCGGGTCTGGGGCAGCGACAGCAACGACGCGCTGGAGCGGCAGAAGATCCAGCGCTGGACCGAGTTGCTGCTGCCGCCCGAGCTGATCGGCTGCCACGTCGGCCCGCCGAAGGCGCACACCACCGGCAGGACCCAGAGCCTCGGCTTCCGCGCGACGACCGCGTTGTTCGGCCACTTCGGAATCGAGTGGGACATCAGTGCGGCGTCCGCCGAGGAGCGCGCCGAGCTGGCAGGGTGGGTGGCGCTGCACAAGAAGCTCAGGCCGCTGCTGCACACCGGGCGAGTGGTCCGGGCCGACCGTGGTTCGGACGACTTCCTGCTGCACGGCGTCGTGGCGCAGGACGGCTCGCAGGCCGTGTACTCCGCCGTCCAGATGACGCAGTCGATTACGTCGGACCTCGGACGGGTCCGGCTGCCGGGGCTACAGCCCGACCGCGTCTACCGGGTCAGCAAGACGGCGACACCCGGACTCGAGTCGCGGACTGCGCCCTGGTGGGTCGACGGTGGTCAGGTCGAGCTGAACGGCGCCGCGCTGGCAGCGGTCGGCGTACAGGTCCCGGCTCAGTGGCCGGAGAGCGCGATCCTGCTCGACGTGAAGGCGATCGACAGCTAG
>JAWWOY010000681.1:0-3150 GCA_033851195.1 Kribbellaceae bacterium
ACGGTGAACTGTGAAACCAACTGCTTCGCCAACTCCGGCATCGGGCCCTGGGCCCGGCTGCACAGAGCGCCGTCTACCAGGATGATCGCTGGTCCCTGTCCCGCCCGGTCGTAGACGATCGCGGTGCCGTCAGCGGAGATGACCTTGTTCATGCGAAGAACTCCTTCAGCGCCGGGGCGATGACCGCGGGGTCGACGTTGTGCTGTTGTCCTGCGAGAGTGCCGTGCTGCCCGTGGGGCAACAGGTCGGCCACCGTGCGGGCGGTCAACTGCATCCATTCCCAGCCGGCGCCGCCGTCCAGCACCAGCGTGGGCACACTGACGGCCGCAATCGCCTCGGTCGGTATCGAGTAGTCGCCCATCACGGTCGCGTCGTACGCGAGAGTATGCGCGATCTTCTCCTGAGCCGGCCACCACGGCGACTCCTTCGCCATCGTGACGAACTCGGGCGGCAGGCCGACGACCTCGGCCATGAAGTACTCGGCCGCGTCGCCTCGCCGCCCCGCCGCCACGAACTCGCGGTAGATCGACGCGGTGTCCGCCGGCGGCCGCGGTCGGCTGCCTTCGATGATGTACGGCGGCTCCCACAGCGCAAGGCGGGACACGGACCGGCCGGCCGCCGTTGCCAGCAGGGCCAGCGCCGCACCGGAAGACGTGCCATAGAGGTACACCGATCCGCCCGCCTCGGCGATCACGGCATCCAGGTCCTCGAACTCGCGCTCGATCGCGTAGACCTCGGCATCGCCGCTGTCGCCTCGACCGCGCCGGTCGTAGTTGTAGACGGTGAAGTTCTGCGCCAGCAATGCTGCCAGCGGCGCGTTGGACATCCGGTCCACCGATCCGCCGCAGACCAACACGACCGCCGGACCGTCACCCACCCGGTCGTACCCGATGCTGGTGCCGTCTGCCGAGCTGACCTTGTTCATGAGAGCTCCTCCGCTCGTCGCGATGTGGTGAGGTCTTGCCTCACCCCTGCGTCGAACTGCCATCCGTCGGATCGACACCGCCGGGAGAAGTTCTCGTCAGCTCCCGCAGGCGGCGGCGCGGTCGAGCAGCAGGGTCCGTTCGCGCTCGTTCCGGGTCAGGCTCGCTGCCCGCTCGAACTCAGCCCGAGCCTCCTCCAGCCGGTCCAACTTGAAGAGCAGGTCGCCGCGCACACTCGGCAGCAGGTGGTAGTCCTTCAGCGCCGGCTCGTCGACGAGCGCGTCGACCACCTCCAGGCCGTGCGCCGGCCCGAACGCCATCGATACCGCGACCGCCCGGTTCAGTTCCACCACCGGGGACGGAGAGACCTGCGCCAGTACGCCGTACAGGCCGGCGATGCGAGCCCAATCGGTGTCGTCAGCGACGGCGGCCCGGGCATGGCACGCGGCGATGGCGGCCTGCAGCAAGTAGGGGCCGGGGGTGCCTTCCAGCTGCCAGGCCCGGTCGATGCTCTCGAGCCCGCGGCGGATCAGCAGCCGGTCCCATCGACCGCGGTCCTGGTCCAGCAACAGGACCGGCTCGCCAGTCGGTCCGGTGCGGGCGTTGGCGCGGGAGGCCTGGATCTCCATCAGCGCGAGCAGGCCATGCACCTCAGGCTCCTTCGGCATCAACTCGGCCAGCAGCCGCCCGAGGCGCAGAGCCTCGTTGCACAGTGCCGGGCGCATCCAGTCGTCGCCGGCGGTGGCGGAGTACCCCTCGTTGTAGACAAGGTAGATGACCTCGAGCACCGAGGAGAGCCGCTCGACCAACTCCGGGCCTTGCGGTACCTCGAACTCGACTTCTGCCTTGGCCAGGTTGCGCTTGGCCCGGACGATCCGCTGCGCGATGGTCGACTCCGGGGCCAGGAAGGCCCGGGCGATCTCGTCGGTCTTCAGGCCACCGAGCAGGCGCAGGGTCAGTGATACCCGGGCATCGGTGGTGAGCACCGGATGGCAGGCGGTGAAGACCAGCCGGAGCAGGTCGTCCTCAATGGTGTCCTCGAGGATCGACTCGACGTCGTCCTCGACGCTCTCGCCATCGATCTCCAGGTCGTGACCGAGCTCGGCGAGCTTGCGCTGGTAGGTCTCCTTGCGGCGGATCAGGTCGATCGCGCGCCGCTTCGCGATGGCCATCAGCCAGGCACCGGGGTTGTTCGGGACGCCCGACTCCGGCCACTGCTCGAGGGCGGCCACCAGCGCATCCTGGGCCAACTCCTCGGCCAGGCCGACGTCGCGCACGATCCGCGCGACACCTGCGATGATCCGGGACGACTCGATCCGCCAGACCGCGTCGATCGCCCCGTGAGTGTCCGTTGCCGTCACCCGACCGATAGAACAGCACGGCCGGGCTGACGGCAAGCCGGGGGTTTGCTACTGGAAGACGTCGGCGTCCGGCGCGAAGTCGGCCTCGTCGACGACCTTCCTCAGCTCGACCTCGGCACCGAGCGCCTCAGCCAGTCGGGCGGCCCATTCGAGTGCCTCGTCCTTGCTCCGGACGTCGATCACCATGATGCCCCCGATCAGCTCCTTGGTTTCCGCGAACGGGCCATCGGTCACCGTTCGCTTGCCGTCGGCCACCTTCACCCGGGCACCCAGGGCGCTGCGGTGGACACCCTCGGCGGCCAGCAGCACGCCGGCCTTCGAAAGGTCCTCGACCAGCTTGCCGACACCGTCGACCACCTCTTGGCTGGGGAACTTGCCCGCTTCGCTGTCCGCGTCGGCCTTGTTGATGATCATGTAGCGCATCGCTGTACTCCCTCGTCGTGTGTATCGATCACTTACTCTCACGTCGAGCGAGTCACCGCCAAATCGACACCGTCAGACCATCGTGTCGCGCGCCACATCGCCCACGAGCTGACTCGGCCCGGCAACTCCGCAACGGCCCCCCCGCAAGCGGGTTGGGCAGTCCCACTTGCCGCTCCGACAGGCCGTGGACGCCAGACTCACCGCTCCAACACGCCGTACACCCGGCGGCCGTTAGGGCGTGTCGGCACGGGGAGTGGGATTTGCGCGGCCTGTCGGCACGGGGAGTGGGACGTGGCCCGGCGCGTCGATGCGGCAGCTGCGGGAGCGCCCCAGCGACTGACCGTCACGCTCAAGTCCGTGACCCAGGGCCGGCGGCGGATCTGGTACGACGACCCCGGGCCCCTTGGCCACCTCCCGCCTCGACTGGCCGTGGCAGCGCAACT
>JAWWOY010000694.1:0-4586 GCA_033851195.1 Kribbellaceae bacterium
GGTTGCGGTACGGGTCGTCACCATGGTTCGTGAGCATGTGAACCGGTGAGACCGGGCGATAGACCGAGCCTCCGACGGTCTCGCTCAGCTGCCGGGCAGGGCTGCCGTCGAGCCAGTCCATGTGGCAAGGAGACGTGGCCAGGCAGAGTACGACGTACGGGTTGTGGTGCAGGTGCCAGCCCTGCGCCTCGCCGGCGTCCAGCGCGACCTCCCAGACGCGGACGCGCGAGTTCTTCAGCACTACCCGGGTGCCGATTTCGCCGAGCACGACCTCGGTGCCGTCGGGCGCGAGGACGGTGGTACCTGCGGTCATTCGGGTCTCCTCAGCAGCGGTTCGAGAAATACTCGCATCAGTCGACGCCGCGCTCCATCGCCACACCGCCCAGTACGACGCCGTCGGGCATGGTCAGCTCGGCCCGCTCCACCTCGGTGAAGCCGAACGCCTTGTACAGCGCCACCCCGGGCAGCGTCGCCATCAGCGCGAGCGATTGGAATCCCTCAGCCCGGGCAGCAGCCACACAGGACTCGAGGATGGCCCGGCCGAGCCCGCGACGGGTCCAGTCGCCGCGGACGAACATCGCGCGGATCCGGGCCGGCTCGGTCGCCGGGTCGAGCAACCTGGCGTCGGCGCCCGCATCCGTGCCGTTGTAGAGCTTGTTCCGGCGGCTCCACCCGCCGCAGGCGACGATCTCCCCACCAGCCTCGTGCACGTAGTACGTGCCGTCGTCGATCAGAGCGAGATCCAGCGCCGCAATGTGCACCGCCGCACTCGCCGTCTGCTTCTCGTCGTAGTACGCCGGGAACAGCCCCAGCACAGACGACCGCATCAGGGCGGCGATGGTCGAGGCGTCCGCGGTCGTTGCGAGGCGCTGCGAAGGAGTCACCGGCTCACGCTAATACCCAGTCGATCCAGCGGGTTGCCCCGTCCAGCAGATAGGTTCCGGCCACGGCAGTGTTGCCGTCACAACTGGCCCACCGCCGTACGTCGATCTGGAGGAGTTGCTGTGAGGCGACCTGCCGCGCTGGCCGTCACCGCCCTGCTCCTGATGCTCGGAACCGGCTGTGGAGACGACGACAAGACGGAGCCGACTCCACCCGCCGCGTGCGCCGGATCCGACGCGGCCGGCTCGGTCCACGTTTTGCAGTCCGGACCGGTGAACCTGCCCGGTGGGGGTCGTGCGGTGCTGACCGAGGCGCACCCGGACGCGAGCCCGCCAACTGCCAGGCTCTCCCTGCTTGGCGCAGATGCGGGCGAGTCCACGGCCACTGACGTGGGCCTGGATGGCGTTGTGACAGTCCAGGCGAAGAAGTACTCGGTGGTGCAGATCTGCTCCGAGCACGTCGGATTGAAGGCCCAGTAAACTCACCGCGCCGACGTCAGGCCCTCGGGAGTTCAGCCGCGGGGGGCGTACATGATCAGACCCACCCCCGCGAGACAGACCAATGCACCGGCCAGATCCCACCGGTCCGGTCTGAAATGGTCCACCAGCACGCCCCAGAGCAAGGACCCGGCCACGAAGACCCCGCCGTACGCCGCGAGGATGCGGCCGAAGTTCGGGTCGGGCTGGAAGGTGGCGACGAACCCGTACGCGCCCAGGGCCAGCACGCCCCCGAGCACCCAGAGCAGCCCGCGGTGCTCGCGGATCCCCTGCCAGACCAGCCAGGCGCCACCGATCTCCGCCAACGCGGCCAGGCCGAACAGAGCGATCGAGCGCAACGCTGTCATGACCTCACGGTAGGCGGACGTCAGGCTTTCGGACGGGATCTGCGGCCGGAGGCCCAGCGCCACGCAAAGTACACCCAGGCCAACGCCGGTACGCCGAAGATGGCGGCGGCTATCTCGCGGCCGAAGACGAGGAACACCAACCCGATCAGGACGAACGGCACCGCCAGCCAGACGGCACCCACGAAAGCGGCCCACCTCCAGCGGCCCGGCTTGCGCGGCTCCTGCGCATACAGCGGCGGCAGCGGCAGTCCGGCGAACACCTGGATGAGATCCCCATGGGTGACGGCCGCATGCAACAGGTCCACCCGGCGGTCCAGTTCCTGCTCGTCCAGCCGTCCGAGCGCGAACTGCTCGGCAAGCTCGTCAGAACAGATCCGGCGATCCTGATCGGTCAAGCGGACCGTCAGCAACCGCCTCCGCGCCGCGACAACCCGCGCTTCCTGCCCGGCGGCCGCGGCCATCCCAGCCAAGTTCGCCAGATTCGCACCCGGCCTGGCCCTGTCCTTGTTGCCCATCCACACCCCACTCCTCCCCCCGAGTGTGCCAGACCCCGGGTCACCTCTCCGGGGCAGCGAGTGTCACCACGGCATCGGGGCTCCGTCCCAGGACAGGAAGGCGCCGGTCTGGCCGTCGTCCGGCAGCAGCGCCAGGCGGACAGCACCGGCCGCACCCTCCGCCGGATCTCCGTCGCTGGCGGCGGCGCGGGCGTTGAGGTCCGTCCTGCGGAGACCGGGCGCCACTGCGTTCACCTTGAATCCGTCGTCGGCCAGTGCCTGCGCGTAGAACAGCGTCAGCGCGTTCAGAGCGGTCTTCGACGTCCGGTAGGCGGCAGCCGAGCCCACCGTCGGGAACCGTGCGTCAGGGCCCGTGCTCCAGGCCAACGACCCGGTCCCGCTGGAGACGTTCACGATCCGGGGACTGGCGGATCGGCGCAGTGCAGGCAGGAAGGCATTGGTGACCGCGAGGACCCCGAACAGGTTCGTCTCATAGGTCCGACGGAAGCTGTCGACGTCCGCTCCGACCGGCGTGGCGCTGTCGACCGAGATGCCGGCGTTGTTGACCAGGATGTCGAGGTCGCCGACCTGCTGCGCGGCCGCCGCGATGCTCTTGTCATCGGTGACGTCGAGAACCAATAGCCGGGCGCCTCCGCCGATCTCGTCGACGGCCTGCTGCCCGCGTCCGGCATCGCGCGAACCGATGTAGACGGTGAGCCCGGCGTCGGCCAACTGCCGGGCAATCTCCTTGCCGATGCCCTTGTTGGCTCCGGTGACCAGTGCTGTGGAATCGTTCATGGTGAAGAGGATTCCGCCACAGAAGCTGCTCAGCCAGGGACAACCGATCCCTGGCAGACCCGAAGGAGGCAGATGGCGAGGCGAGAACTGGCCCGGTTCCTGCGGGACCGCCGGGAGAATCTGCGACCCGCCGATGTCGACCTGCCGGTGGACCGACGCCGGCGAACCCCGGGGCTGCGTCGCGAGGAGGTCGCGCTGCTCGCCCACATGTCCGTCGACTACTACGCCCGTCTCGAACAGGCTCGCGGCCCCCACCCGTCACCGCGGATCCTCGACGCCCTCACCGGCGCGCTCCGACTCACGCCGGCCGAGCGGACGCACCTCTTCCGGCTCGCCGGTGCGAGCCCGACCCCGCCTGCCAGCCCAGTACGCCGGGTCCGCCCGTACGTCGCCGATCTGCTCCACCGGCTGCCCGAAGCGGGGGCCGTCGTGACCGACGCCGGTTACGACGTGATCGCCTGGAACCCGCTCGCCGCAGCTCTGCTGGGCAATCTCGACCAGGAGCCGAACCTCGCCCGCCGACGTTTCCTGCACCTCGGCCATCAGGAGAGCTCCGGCGAGGAGTTCGCGCGTATCGCGGTGTCCCGGCTGCGCAGGGCGGTGGCGCGCTACCCCCGCGACGAGCCAGTCGCGCGCCTGGTGGCGGAACTGCGCTCCGCGAGCTCGGACTTCCGCGAGGTCTGGGAGACCGATCCAGTGCACGCCCCCGGACACCGCACGAAGACCATGACCCATCCGGACGTCGGCCCGCTGCGCGTCAACTGCGACATCCTGACCGTCCCCGACGACGACCAGCAGGTCGTCTTCATCACCGCGGACCCCGACACTCCCTCAGCCCGAGCCTTCCGCCACCTCCTCACAGCCTGAGCCGTTGCGTCCGACTAAAGCCACCTCCGGCTTCTCTCTGTCGCGCCCCGCGGCGCAGAGTCGAGCCCCGCTCCCGGCGCATACACAAGTCCGGCTCTCGGGTCCGGTATGCACTTGGTGCACGGATTGGGTATGCGCTGGTGGCGGGCGACGCCGAACACCGGCCAGATCCTTTGGGGAGGATTGCGTCGCGGGTTTTGGGAGGATTCCCCGCCGATTCGGGAGGGCGATCCTCCCTGGTTCTCTCGGGACCGCCCGCACGGGACGCTAAGCAGCTGGGGTTAGCCGAGGGCGGCGGGCAGGGTGGCGGTCCAGGCGGCGCGGAGCTCGGTCAGCGGCACCTCGAACTGGTCCTGGACGTCGAGGGACTCGCCGGTGACGACACCGATCTTGGCGTGCGGGAAGCGGCGTGCGGTGCACATGTCGGTGAACCGCTCCTCCTCGGTCCTCGGTACGGCGACCACCGCGCGTCCGGCCGACTCCGCGAACAGGAACAGGAAGGTGTCGACGCCGTCCGGAGCCGAGACCCGGGCGCCGACGCCACCGCGCAGGGCCGACTCGACCAGGACCTGCCCAACGCCACCGTCACTCACGTCGTGGGCGGCGTCGATCAGCCCGTCACGCGACGCGTTGATCAGGATGTCCGCGAGCTGAGCCTCCGCTGCCAGGTCGACCGCCGGCGGGCGTCCACCGAGATGACC